>JALYYM010000642.1 GCA_030946565.1 Bacteroidota bacterium
TGCTTAGTCCTGAAAATTTAATATTCAAAAACGCAACATATAAAATTGCACTTTAATTTTTTTGCTTAACACCCAATTCTCTTGCCTTATGCAACATAAAGTTGAAAGCTGCTTCATATTCATTAGGTATAATGCCATCCAACATTGCTTCCCTAACAGCGTTTTTTATATCTCCTACCATCCTGGAGGGTGGCAGGTTAAACTCTTTCATTATAATCTCGCCTGTTATTGGCGGCTGCCAGTTTTTTATTCGATCGGTTTCTTCAACTTCCTTTAACCGCTGTGTTACCAGTTCAAAATTGGATAAATATTTCTTAACCTTCATCTTATTTTTTGAGGTGATATCTGCTCTGCAAAGAATCATGAGATCATCAATATCATCGCCGGCATCAAACAGCAAACGGCGAATAGCCGAGTCTGTTATATTCTCTTTAGTAAGGCTTATTGGCCGTAAATGCAGTTCAACTATCTTCTTTACATATTTCATTTTTTCATTCAGGGGTAATTTTAGGTGGGCGAATATTTTTGGTACCATTCTTCCGCCAACAACTTCATGTCCATGAAACGTCCATCCGTGCCCTTCTTCAAACCTTTTAGTGACAGGCTTTGCAATATCGTGCAAAATAGCGGCCCATCGTAACCATAGGTCATTGGTGTTCTCTGAAATATTATCCAACACCTGCAGCGTATGGTAAAAATTATCTTTATGCCCTTTGCCATCAATATACTCAGCCCCCGCCAGCGAAATCATTTGAGGAAATATAAATTTTAATAAACCGCTTTTATATAAAAGATCAAAGCCTGCAGATGGCTTTTCCGTTAGGATAATTTTATTAAGCTCATCGGTAATTCTTTCACCACTTACAATTTTTATTCTGTCGGCATTGCGGGTTATTGCATCAAATGTTTCGGGTGAAATAGAAAACCCTAATTGCGCTGAGAATCTTATTGCCCGCATCATTCGCAGCGGATCATCCGAGAAGGTTGCGTCAGGGGGCAGCGGAGTTTTTAAGATTTTATTCTGAATATCTTCCCTGCCATTTAATGGATCAATAAGTTTCCCAAAATCATCTTTATTAAGGCTTATCGCCAGGGTGTTAATTGTAAAATCTCTTCGCAACCTGTCGTCGTCAAGTGTTCCTGCTTCTACTTCAGGCTTGCGGCTGTTACGATTGTAGCTTTCCGTACGTGCGCCAACGAACTCAATTTCAAAAGAATAATACTCCATGTCCCTCGCCTTCGGAGAGGGGTTGTCCGAATGGTCACGAAGGACTCCTTTGGAGGGCTGAGGCTGAAGCTTTATTTGCGCCGTACCGAAAGATTTGAAAACACTTACCTGCGGATGGGACTCAAATTTTTGAGCCACTTTTTTTGCAAGCGCTATACCGTCGCCAACACAAACAATATCGGCATCTTTAGTTGCACGTTCCATTATTTTATCTCTTACAAACCCTCCTATTATGTATACCGGCATTGCAAGTTCAGCGCCTGCTTCCGCAATTTTATTAAAAATAAAAAGTTCCTCTTCTGTACAATCTATATCCATTTTGCAAAAGTAAATTATATAGAGGCCCTTCCCAAAGCTTACACCCAAAAAGCGAAGCATAGTTGCATGCCTTCCGTATCATTGAAAATTTTCATTCTGTGTTAATTCAATACTTTCGCTGCGCAATACCTTACTTCTGGTTTTACGCCAGATTATCATGGCATTAATGTTGACCTATATACTTATTGATTTAAAACTGCGTTTCTTTCAATGAACTATTGACAGATTGACAAGAGAAAAAAATATATGAACAGAGATTATTTTGGAACACCCGAAGATGAAATGGAGTTTATGACGATGATTTCATTAAATGATGATGGCAGTGAAATCAATGATGATCAGGCTATCCCTGCCGAAATCCCACTACTGCCATTAAGAAATACTGTACTTTTTCCCGGAGTGGTAATCCCAATAACAGTGGGCAGAGACAAAAGTATTAAGGCAGTTACCGATGCATATAAGACTGACAAATTGATAGGCGTTGTTTCGCAAAAAGATAGTTTGGTCGAGGAGCCGGTGGTAAGTGATCTTGTTGATATAGGCACTGTCGCTAAAATTATCAAGCTTATTAAAATGCCTGATGGCGGCACAACCGTTATTATCCAGGGTAAAAAACGTTTTAAGATTGATGAGATCACTACCGATGAGCCTTACTTCAAGGCCAACATAACTGTGCTGGTTGATGAAGAGTTGAAAGATGATAAAGATTTTGATGCTATGGTTTCTTCTATAAAAGAATTAGCCAGTCAAATAATTCATCTTTCACCAAACCTTCCATCTGAAGCGGCTATTATTTTAAAAAATATTGAAAATCCTGCTTTCCTTATTCACTTTGTAAGCAGTAACCTGAATAGCACGCTTCTTGAAAAGCAAAAGCTTCTTGAGATACACAACATAAAAGCAAGGGCAGAGATACTTTTAAATTTATTGCAGACAGAGTTACAATATGCTGAATTAAAAAATAAAGTAACCAATAAAACCCGTGCTGAGCTTGACAAACAGCAAAAAGATTATTTTTTACAACAACAGCTAAAAGCAATAAAGGAAGAGTTGGGTGGAGACAATGTGGCTGAAGTAAAGGAAATGCAAAAAAAAGCGGAAGGAAAAAAATGGCCGGATGCTGCAAAGGATATGTTCAATAAAGGAGTAGAGAAGCTGGAAAGAATGCACCCTTCTACACCTGATTATTCTGTAGTATACAACCACCTGGACCTAATGCTTGACCTTCCGTGGGAAGATTATACCAAAGACCAATACGATTTTAAGAAGGCGAAAAAAATATTGGATCATGATCATTACGGAATGGAAAAAATTAAACAAAGAATACTTGAATATTTAGCAGTGTTGAAATTAAAAGGAGATATGAAAAGCCCTATTCTCTGTTTCGTTGGCCCTCCTGGAATAGGCAAAACCTCTTTAGGTAAAAGCATTGCAAATGCCATCAACCGAAAGTATGTGCGGGTAAGTCTTGGCGGCCTTCATGATGAAAGTGAAATACGCGGCCATCGTAAAACCTATATAGGGGCAATGCCGGGCCGTATTTTACAGTCAATAAGAAAAATTAAATCATCTAATCCCGTAATGATATTAGATGAGATTGATAAGGTAGGCAGCGATTTCCGTGGTGACCCGTCATCTGCATTACTCGAGGTGCTTGACCCTGAACAGAATAATAATTTTTACGATAATTACCTTGAGATGGAGTATGACCTGAGTAAGGTATTATTTATTGCGACAGCAAATAATTTACAAAACATCCAACCTGCTTTGCGGGACAGGCTCGAGATAATTGACCTGAGCGGGTATGCAATTGAAGAGAAAATAGAGATTGCAAAGCGTCATCTTTTGCCCAAACAAAAAGAGGCACATGGGTTAAAAGATGTCCAGTTTAAAATAAGTGATGCTGTACTGGAAAAAATAATTACAGACTTTACCAGGGAAAGCGGCGTACGTGAGCTTGACAGGCAACTGGCAACTGTAATGCGAAACCTTGCAAGAACCTATGCTGAAAAAGAACATTTAAAGCCTACTGTGAGCCTGAAAGATGTGGAAAGAATATTAGGAAGATCGAAGTATAATAATGAGATGTATAAAACCGCTAACATGGCCGGCGTGGCTGTTGGCCTTGCGTGGACTTATGTGGGCGGCGATATATTATTTATAGAAACCACTACGAGTGACAATGGGAAAGGTGAACTGAAACTGACCGGTAACCTTGGTAATGTGATGAAAGAAAGCGCCACTACTGCAATGACTTACCTGCAGGCTAATGCAAAAAAGTATGGTATCGATCCTGAGCTTTTCACCAAAAAAAATGTTCACATTCATATACCTGAAGGTGCAGTGCCTAAAGATGGCCCAAGCGCGGGCATTACATTAATGACTGCATTGGCATCTTCATTTACCGGTAGAAAAGTAAGGCCCTATCTTGCTATGACGGGCGAAATTACTTTAAGAGGACAAGTACTGCCGGTTGGTGGTATTAAAGAAAAAGTTTTGGCTGCGAAGCGCTCGGGTTTAAAGGAACTGATTATGTGTGTTCAAAATGAAAAAGATGTAAACGAAATAAATCCCAATTTCATCAAGGGCCTTAAGGTGAATTATGTGAAGACTATGCAACAGGTTCTTGACCTGGCTTTAGCATAAATCTTAAAAGATTAAAACCGTTAAAACCATTCACACGTACATATAATTGTAAACAAAATCAACACGAGTTTTTCATGTTGGTTGTTTTAAGGGTTAAAGAGAATCCCTCCCGATTCCTCGGGAGGGACTTTTTTTTACGATTCATCTACACCGCCCTTCCCGCAAAAATTTCACATTCCCGAAACATTACATATTTTTAGAAAAATTCATAAATCCCTTATGCAGGAACCAAATTTTGATAATCACTTTAAAGATCTTTTTGAGAATACCAGTGACATGATCCACTTCTTAAAAGTTGATGGGCAAATCCAATTGGTTAATCCCGCCTGGCTCCATACACTTGGACATAAGCGCTTAGAAGTTGAGGGAAAAAACATTGCCCAATTTATTCATCCGCATTGCATAAAAGAATATAATGCTGTAAGAAAGAAAGCGCTTCAAAGTGAGGGGACCGCAGAATTGGTCACTACTTTTTTAACCAAAGAGGGACACGAAGTAATTGTGGAGGGGCAAATAGGTGGTGCATACGAGGGAGGGAAAATTTTATATTCGCGGGGTGTTTTCAAAAATATTACTTTTAGAAAGCTTGCTGAGAGAAAATTAGAAGAAAGTGAAAAAAGATTGTCAACGTTTTTCAATAATGGGCCTGATGCAATCATTGTTGCCAATCAAAACCAGCAAATCATGGAATGGAACCTTAAAGCTGAAGCCATATTTGGGTTTTCTGCCAGGGAGGTAATTGGTAAACTATTATCTGAAACTATCATTCCAAAAAAATACCGTGAGGCACACATTCGCGGCATGAGGCATTTTCTACAAACCGGAGAGGGGCCGGTATTGAATAAAACTATTGAAATAACCGGCTTGCATAAACAAGGACATGAATTTTTTATAAACCTCAGTATTTCCAGTGTGATGGTAAAAGACGAGTGGCTTTTCATCGCCTTCCTTTCGGATATTTCAGAGCGAAAAAAAACAGAAGAAGCACTCATAAAAAAAGAAGCCGAGTTATTACAAGCCAAAACACTCGAAGAAAAGAAGAATGAATTTATTTCGATAGCAAGCCATGAATTAAAAACTCCATTAACTACTATCAAAGCTTATGCGCACGTGATATTAAGTATATCTGAAGAAGAAAATTATAATAAAATACTTCCTTACCTGCAAAAAATTGATGGTTATTCTGACAAATTAAATTACTTGTTAAATGAATTGCTTGATGTTTCAAGAATTCATGCCGGGAAATTTATTCTCACGCCTCAAGTCATAGAATTGAGCTCATTTTTACCCGAGGTACTTAACTCGATGCAACACATCACCCAATCACACAGAATAAGATTGGAAAAAAATGAACCAGCTATGGTATTAATAGACCCGTTGAGAGTTGAGCAGGTTATCACCAATATCATCGGCAATGCTGCAAAATATTCTCCCGGCAGCCAGGAGATAATTGTTAACTCCTGTGTAAAAAAAGATAAAGTAGTTGTGTCTTTTACAGACTTTGGCATTGGAATTTCACAGGAAAAACTTACCGAAATATTTAACCGTTTTTACAGAGTGGATGAGGTTTCAAAAAAATTTAGCGGATTTGGCATTGGTTTATATATTTCTTCTGAAATCATAAAGCAACACCAGGGACACATTTGGGCTGAAAGTATAAAAGGGAAAGGAAGTACCTTTTATTTTAGCCTGGATATTGACAATGCTGCTTAAAATTGAAAAGCAAGCGATCAATTGCAGAACTGCGATTCAAAGCACCAATTCTATTATTTTGTGTACACCAATTTCAATTTGCTATAAATCATTTTCGAAACTTTCCATATCCGGATAATCAACGTAGTCTCAGCAAGAAATATATAATGGAAGTATTAAAATAGCAGTGAAAAGATCACTTTATTTCAAGAGATAGTAAAACTTCATTTTCAAGATAGGCTTCCAGCAAATCTCCAACCATGCATTCCCCTACGCCTGCCGGTGTTCCGGTAAAAATAAGATCGCCGATATTAAGAGAGAAATAATTTGAAATGTTTGAAATAATCTTATCAATGGAGAAAATCATCGCATCTGAATTTCCTTTCTGAACGATTTCTTTATTTTTTGCAAAAGAAAAATTTATATTTTTCTTGCTTTGCCCGGCAGCTAAATCAATAAATTTACCAACGGCGGCAGAGTTATCAAATGATTTTGCTTTTTCCCACGGCAAGCCCTTTTCCTTCAATGTTTTTTGAATATCCCGGGCAGTAAAGTCAATTCCTACGGTTAGCCCGTTATAATAATTTGGTGCATGCTTTTCCTGAATGTATTTTCCGTTTTTACTTATACGCACTACAAGCTCGCATTCATAATTTAACTCATTGGTAAATTCGGGATAATAAAACGGCGTATGATTCTGCACAAGAGCACTCTTGGGCTTCATAAAAATTACAGGCTCATCAGGCACTTCGTTACCCAATTCCTTTGCATGATCAGCATAATTCCTTCCGATACAAAATATTTTCATATTTAAGCAGCTTTTTATTAGGGTGTCCGGAGTTGGTAAGCGAAAATATATAAAAGAAATTAACTGACCTATTGATTAGCAACAAAAATTAGATTGTTTATGCTGCTCATTGTTCTGTCAATTCCTGCAAACGCGAAATTTTCAATTACCTCAATACTCCTTTCAATTTTTAATTTTACTAATGATATTTCTTCTGTTGTCCATTTACTCAAAACAAATTCTACCTGGCGTCCCCTGGAAAAATTATTGCCGATGCCAAACCTAAGCTTTGGATATGCATCTGTGCCAAGAACATTTTGAATATCTTTCAATCCGTTATGCCCCGCATCGCTCCCTCCTTTTCGAAGCCTCAGTTTATTAAGAGGCAACGCAAGATCATCAACAAGGGTAAGGGTATTTTCTACTAAAATTTTTTCCTTATCCATCCAGTATTTAAAAGCACGCCCACTCAGATTCATAAAAGTTGAAGGTTTAATACATACGAAGATTTTTCCTTTTTGTTTTATTTCGGCGACATCCGCCAATCTTCCCGAATTGAAAACTCCTCCATTTTTAGTAACAAAAGCACTAACAATATCAAAACCTATGTTGTGCCTTGTGTGAGCATATTCGTCACCGGGATTACCGAGGCCGGCTATTAAATACTTTGACATTAAACGAAGATAGGTTGTAAAAATTGTTGAATATGCGCTGCATTATTCTTCTATCTAAATGATATTTTTTAATATTGATAAATACTTTTTCATACTTAACTGTTATAACTATTTTTATTTCTTTTTTTTATCTTCGTTTTAAAATCGATAAGCATGACCTATATTTCTATTGACACAAAAACCATACAAGCTAAAAAGTTTGTAGAATTGATAGAAACCCTATCATTTGCAAAAATATATAAAGAGCCAAACGATACCACAAAAAAGGCTTTCAAAGAAATAGAGAAAGACCAAATAATAAAAGCGGACAGTGTGTATGCCTTGCTTAATAAATTGAAGAAATAATAATGTACACCGTTGTTGCTTCAAACCAATTTGGGAAAGATTATAAAAAATGTATCAAAAGAAAATTAGATATTACTTTGCTAGATAGTATTATAATAAGCATTTCTTCCAAAACTACTCTACCATTAAAAAATAAGCCTCACAAACTATCGGGAAACTATAAAGAAAGTTGGGAATGCCATATAACTCCTGATTGGCTTTTGATTTGGAAAATTGATGAGAAAAATAAAATCTTGAGTTTAATAAGAACCGGCACACATGCGGATTTATTTTAGTTCTAATAAAATCATAGCCATACCTGATCTAAAAAGAGTTTACACGTGATCAAGATATTGTTGCAACTCTGCATCAGTTTTTATAAGCACATCCCGCACTTTACTTCCCTGGTTTGGGCCTACCACACCGGCGGCTTCCAACTGATCCATCAATCTACCGGCACGATTGTATCCCAACT
>JALYYM010000671.1 GCA_030946565.1 Bacteroidota bacterium
GTATGCGTGGACGGCAGCGGCTGCATTGCCAGGCACCGGAAGCTACACCCTTTCATTCATCCTGCTATTACTCCCGGCAATGCTTACACGATTTTTGAATTGAACGGATGGAAATGCGGCATTCTTATTTGCTACGATAATAATATTATTGAAAATGTAAGAGCGACCAGCCTGTTAGGTGCTGACATTATTTTTATGCCCCATGTAACTATGTGTACGCCTTCGCCCCGGCCTGGTGCAGGCTTTATTGATCCTGTTTTATGGGAAAATAAAGAAAGAGATCCCACATCTTTAAGGTTAGAGTTTGATGGTATGAAAGGACGTGCATGGTTAATGAAGTGGCTGCCGGCAAGGGCTTACGATAGTGCTGTGTATGTTGTATTTGCCAATGCTATTGGCATGGATGATGATCAACTTAAGAATGGATGCTCTATGATCATTGATCCTTTCGGAGATATTGTGGCAGAATGCAGGCAACTGGGAAACGACCTGGTAATTGCAGAGTTTAATGAAGACAAATTATTTAATGCAGGCGGATACCGGTATAAGAAAGCAAGAAGGCCAGAGCTTTATGGAGAAATTATAGCAAGACCGCATGAAGGCGAACAGAAGGTGGCCTGGCTGAATGCAAGTGAGCAACCGGTTACCATTCAATAATTTAAACAAATATTTATTTCAAACAAGAAACAATTCAATAATTAAAAAACTATAAACATGAGACTATCAAGAAGAAAATTTCTAATGACGGGTTCCTTAACCGTTGCCGGCGCTATGTTTCTTTCAAAAGAAATTTTTGCAGGCATTAATAAAAATGCTTCAGACCACATCCTTGGCCTTCAATTGTATTCTGTGCGTGACGATATGAAGAACGATCCTTCGGGCACACTAAAGCAATTAGCAGCTATGGGTTACAAAAATGTAGAGCATGCAAACTACATTGACAGAAAATTTTATGGATACAGCGCCAGTGAATTTAAAAAGCTGTTAGATGATCTTGGCCTCAAAATGCCTAGCGGCCATACGGTAATGTCGGATAAAGATTGGGATAATACCGCTAATGATTTTACTGATAAATGGAAAAAAACGATTGAAGATGCTGCTACGGTTGGGCAGATGTATGTAATAAGCCCGTGGCTTGATGAAAGCCTTCGTCAGAATTATGATGAGCTTTTAGGCTTCCTGGATAAATTTAATAAATGTGGTGAGTTGTGTAAAAAGTCAGGGTTAAAATTTGGCTATCACAATCATGACTTTGAATTCAAATATTCATTAAATGGTAAGCAGATCTACGATATCATTTTAGAAAAAACAGAGGCTGATTTGGTGTTACAACAAATAGATATTGGCAACATGTACGGAGCCGGCGGAAGAGCATTGGATATTTTAGCAAAACACCCCGGCAGGTTCCAAAGCATGCATGTAAAGGATGAAATAAAATCAGCAAAGGGTGGCGAGATGAATGATGATTATGAAAGCACTATTTTAGGTAAAGGCATTTTACCCGTAAAAGAAATTGTAGATCAGTTTCGCGAAGCCGGTGGAACCACGGAGTTTATCATTGAGCAGGAATCTTACCAGGGAAAAACTCCGATTGAATGTGCGAAAGAAGATTTGAATATCATGCAGCACTGGGGTTATTGAAAATTTGTTTTGCTAAAGATTCGTTTATAAAATATTTCTATTGAAAAAATGTTTACCGGCCATTCGAATAAAATTATTTTTTATAGCCGTTTTTTTAACGGGGCATGTGCATGGCTTTGCTCAAAAAAAGAATGAATCTTTTCAACTGCACATACATAAAACTTCTTCGCCCGTAAACATAGACGGCATAATGGATGATGCCGCCTGGAAAGCGGCAGAAACTACTTCACCATTTTTCATGGTACTTCCTATGGATACTTCTTTTGCCAATGTGCATACCGAAGTAAAAATGTGTTTTGATGATGACAATATTTACCTGGTTGCCGTGTGTTATAAAAGCGCTCCCGGCCCTTACTTTGTCGAATCGTTGAGAAGGGATTTTAACTTTGGTAAGAATGATAACTTCCTGCTTTTCATGGATCCGTTTAATGATCTCACGAATGGTTTTTCTTTTGGTGCAAATGCAGCAGGCGCACAGTGGGACGGCACAATGTACGAGGGCGGAAAAGTAGATTTGAATTGGGACAATAAATGGATTTCTAAAGTAAAAAATTATCCTGATAAATGGGTGTTTGAGATGGCGCTTCCCTTCTCCAGTATTCGTTATAAAAAAGGCATAACAAGGTGGGGAATTAATTTTAGCAGGAACGACCTGAGAACTTCAGAGAAAAGTTCGTGGGCGCCGGTGCCGCGGCAATTTCCAACAGCCGCCCTGGCCTACACGGGAAATATTATTTGGGATGAACCGCCACCGGAAGCGGGTGCCAATGTTTCAATTATCCCTTATGTGCTTGGAGGTTTTACCAAAGACAGGGAACATAATAAAGCAACCGCATACAGAACAAATGCCGGCGCAGATGCCAAGATCGCATTAAGCTCTTCGATAAATCTTGACCTTACTGTAAATCCTGATTTCTCACAAGTTGAGATTGACAGGCAGGTAACCAACCTTGATCGCTACGAGCTATTTTTCCCGGAAAAAAGGCAATTCTTTTTAGAGAACGGAGACCTGTTTGCCAATTTTGGGTATGCTTCTATCCGCCCATTTTTTTCCAGGAGAATTGGCTTGCAGGCACCAATAAATTTTGGTGCAAGAGTAAGTGGCAAGCCTGATAAAAACTGGAGGATCGGCGCTATGGATATGCAAACCGGAAGTGTCGGTTCCTTAGCATTGCCTGCACAAAATTTTGTGGTAGCTTCTGTACAGCGGCGCGTATTTTCAAGATCAAATATTGGATTCATCTTTATCAACAAACAATCGCTGAATTACAGGCCAGGCAATGATTCAGGCAAACCTGTTTATTCATCTTACAATAGAAATGCGGGCCTCGAATATAACCTTGCTTCATCCAACAATGTATGGACAGGCAAGGTGATGTTCCTTAAATCTTTTACGCCGGGCAGGCATGGAAATGATTTGGTACACGCTGCACATCTGCAGTACAACAGTCGCCACTGGCTACTCTACTGGCAACAGGAATATGTTGGTAAAAATTACAATGCAGAAGTGGGTTATGTTCCGAGAAATGGATTCATCAAAATAAACCCCCAATTGAATTATACCTTTTTTCCAAAGGGTGGAAGAATTTTATCTCATGGGCCGAGGTTGTACTATGCTTTATACAACAACGAATCGTTCCGGCGCACGGATGATGAATGGTTTGCAGGCTACAATTTTACTTTTAGAAACCAAAGCACTTTTACTCCATGTATAGCGCATGATTATGTAGAGCTTCAGCAACCTTTTGATCCTACCAATTTTAAGAAAGATACCCTGGCGCGTGGTACTGAACATCGCTGGTATGCCGCCGGTGCAGACATCCAATCCAAGCCGCAAAGCTTATTTACATATAGCCTTTCAACCCGCGTTGGTGGCTATTATGCAAATGGCAAGAGATATAATATCAGTGCCGATCTCGGTTATCGCTTTCAGCCCTATGTAAGCCTCGCACTAAATGCAACCTATAATAATATCAATTTGCCTTCTCCCTGGAATGTCACTAAATTTTGGCTGATAGGCCCCAGAATAGATGTAACTATGACTAATAAACTGTTTTTTACCACGTTCATTCAATACAA
>JALYYM010000740.1 GCA_030946565.1 Bacteroidota bacterium
TAAAAGACGGATATATTGAATGGAGAACTTTTGTAAATAAAGATCTTGCGCTTCCAAGCCAGGCAAGACTAAAACAAAAACTAATGGGCCGCCACTGCTAAATAAACGAAATAAAGTGCTGCCGCAATACTGATTTACTTCTTCTCTTGCCTAAGCTAGTGTTCTTAACCCACATTGCAGCAAAAACATCTATTTTCCTTAAATTTTAAGAATTTTCCGGCATAAAAAATACTGAAAGTCTTACTGGCAGTGGTTTTTAATTTTAAGATTGGTTTGTAGTACACGGGGGGGTGTTCGTTTTGTGACATCGGTTTATAGCTTTGTGGCTTATGTATTTAAAAGTTTCTTTCAGACATAATCCTAACATTGGAGAGATTGCGGCTTACTACCGGCTGGTAGAGAGCTATCGCAATGAGGATGACAGGGTGTGCCATAAAACGCTTTTGAATATTGGCTTTTGGACTGAAGCCAGCAGAGAACAAAAATGTAAGGTTGTAGATCATCTCAATAGCAGATACAAAGACGAACTAAGCCTTTTTGAAGAATCTGACCAGGAAGTACTTCTCTGGGTCAATCGGTTCTGGAATGAAATGATTGAGAGGAAAACCATTGATCGCCAGACAATGCAGGAACGGCACAGGCTTGTAAAAGTAGAAAGCATAAACCATAAAGAAGCCAGAGAAATAGGCACCGAATGGATATGCGCCACTACATGGAATAACCTTAAACTTACCGAACTCTTTGAAGGGCTTGGATGGCCCGATGAAAAGGTTCAATTGGCCATGACGCAAGTTATTAGCCGGGCAGTTTATTCCGGTTCCGAATTAGCTACCAGCAAATGGATAAAAGACAATTCTGCCATCTGCGATATTACCGGATACGATATCACGAAAATATCTAAAGACAAACTTTACCAGAATGCTCTTGATTTATATAAATGTAAAGAAATCATAGAAAAACATTTATCTAAAAAAACTAACGATCTCTTTGATTTGCAAGATAGAATTATGCTTTACGACCTTACAAACACCTATTTTGAAGGCAGTAAAAGAGATAGCCAGTTGGCTAAATATGGCAGAAGCAAGGAGAAGCGCAGCGATGCAAAACTGGTGGTACTGGCCATGGTTATTAATATAGAAGGCTTTATAAAATACTCCTCTATACATCAAGGCAACTATGCAGATACCTCCGACATCAATCCACTTCTCGAAAAACTCCCTGCCAGCACTGTAAAGCCAATAGTGGTAATGGATGCAGGGATAGCTACAGAGAAAAATTTACAGATATTAACTACACAAGGCTATAAATATGTAGTAGTAAGCAGAACAAAAATAAAAGACTATCAGGCAGTGCAGCAAGGCAAAGAAACTTATTTACTTACCAAATCAAAAAAGATAATCCGGCTAACACAAGTCATAAGTGAAAAACATACCGATAGCTTTCTAAAAGTAGAAAGCGAAGCCAAGGGCTTAAAAGAGCGAGGTATAAAAAGCAGGTTAGAGCAAGGATACGAACAACAACTGCACCTCATACATCAAAGCTTATCGAAGCCAAGAGGTATTAAAAAGTTAGAAAAAGTGCAACAAAGAATCGGACGGGCAAAACAAAAATATCCCTCTATCCATCACCTTTATAATATCCATCTTGATGTTGACAACGATACCCAAACTGTAAAAAATTTGTATTGGCAAAAGGACATTGCAAAAGCCGAAGAAGCAAACAACAAGCTAGGCGTTTACTTTCTAAGAACCAATTTGGAAGGAACGGACGAAGCCCTGGAATGGATGATCTATAATACAATAAGAGAAATAGAATCAACCTTCAGAGTATTAAAAACAGATTTAGATCTGCGCCCCATCTACCATAAGAATGATGACGCAGCGATGGCGCATCTGCATTTGGGCCTGCTTGCATATTGGTTAGTAAATACGATACGCCACCAACTAAAGCAATCAGGAATAAACGATGGGTGGCAAGAGATAAAACGGAAAGCATCCACTCAAAAATCGGTAGTGACAACAGCGCAAAACAGCTACGATAAAGTCATACAAATAAAAAGATGTACTGAGCCATCAGAAGACCTGAAGCAGATCCATGATGCCTTAAAGGGACAAAAACCAAAACCATTTAAGCAAATTAAATTTGTAGTACACAAACCGCCACTGAAAAAAATTGAAACCCTTCGCATTGCTGCATTTCTGTCCGGTTAGCTGCAACTTGGGTTAATAAGATCGCAATTAGTTAAAGCGCAATCGTCCGGTCAATGTCATTTAGTTAAGGATTAAACGGATCTTCGATAGTTTGTAAAAGTTTGATACTTACCTCTTTTTCTTTTTGGCTGTGTTCTCGCTATATGCCTGCC
>JALYYM010000746.1 GCA_030946565.1 Bacteroidota bacterium
ACAGCAAATATTTCTTTGCTGGTATTTATGCGAAGCCGGTGAAGCCATTCTACATAAAAGAATGGTGATATATGCTTTACCGCATCCAGCCGCACACCATCAAAATTTGCCTGCTCCCAATACCATTTACCCCACTTATTTAATTCTTCCCTTACATAATCGTTGCGAAAGTCAATGTCATTATACATCAGGTAATCATAGTTTCCTTTTTCATCAGTAATCATTTCCTGCCAACTGCTGGTATGGTCTTTTACGATTCTGAAAATGCCATCTTCATTTAAGTCATGTGCGTAATCAACACCTGTAAAGCACATGAAGTCCCATATAAATTTAGAGTATTTTTTATGCCTGCCGGGGAAAGTGAATTTTGTATACGCATCAATATCGAATGGCTCTGAAATATCTTCAGTCCTGTTTTCAGGATTAACTTTCACAACTTTTATGCGTTCAATCTCGTCGCCACCTGCTTTGTGATTAAGCACAATATCCACCATCACCTGCATGCCGGTATTCCTTATTGCTTTTAATGCTTCGAGGTATTCGTCCCTCGTTCCATACTTGGTTCTTACGGTTCCCTTTTGATCAAATTCGCCAAGATCGTAAAGATCATAAACATCGTAGCCGGTGCTGTATCCACCATTAGCAGCTTTAAAAGCAGGTGGCAGCCAGATAGCCGTAAAGCCAAGCTGGGCAAGCCTTGGCGCATCTTCCTTTATTTGCTTCCACAGGTTACCGTCTCCCGGCGTGTACCAGTGAAAATATTGCAGCATTGTTCCTTTCAAAGTATAAAATGTATTATTTAATTAAATGTTGAATTTTCATTTATGCTCCCCACAGATAGAATACAAATAATTAATTAATTTGTTATTATCGCTCTGCCGTTTACTTTACTGGGGGTATTTTATAGAGTTGCTGGTATAGGGTAACGTAATGGATGAAGATAAAACAACCGAAGAATTTTTAATAAAAAAAATATCGACAATGAATTCACTAAAAGCAATGCCGCTAAAGACGAGTTATAGAATTGAATCAATAGATATACTCCGCGGCATGGTAATGTTGATAATGGCGATTGACCATACAAGAGAATTTTTTCACCATGATAGTTTGATTAGTATAAATCCGCTTGATTTAAAAGCGACCTCTCCAATAGTTTTTTTCACAAGATGGATCACACATTTCTGTGCACCGGTTTTTGTTTTTCTTTCGGGCGCCTCTATCTTTTTGTATGGACAAAAGAGAACCAAAAATGAGGTAGCCTTTTTCCTCTTCACAAGAGGTATATGGCTTATGCTGGCTGAAATATTTATCGTTAATTTCTTTTGGGAATTTAACTATGGCTCTTTTCTAATGCTGGAAGTGATTTGGACAATCGGCCTTTCAATGGTGATTTTATCTTTATTGCAGTTTCTTCCATATAAATTTTTATTAGCACTTGGCTTACTGATTATTGCAGGACATAATTTATTAGACAATATAAAAATAGATCAGCCCGCCGCAGCTTCCTTTCTGTGGTCGCTTGTGCATGTGCAGAAAGTATTTTTTCCAACGCCACATTTTATAGTGCTTGTTGCTTACCCGTTTCTTCCCTGGCTGGGGCTAATGATTGTTGGCTATTGCCTGGGTAAATTATATACCAAAACTTCCCCTGTTCGTGATAGAAAAAAATTCCTGCTTAGTACAGGAGTAATGGTGATTTGTCTTTTTATTCTACTCCGGTTTATAAATATTTATGGAGATCCCAGCCGGTGGGCACATCAAAAAAGCGGGCTGTTTACTTTCCTTGATTTTATTAATACAACAAAGTATCCGCCATCATTGCTTTTTGTGCTGATGACGATAGGCCCGGCGCTTATTGTACTTTCTGTTACCGAAAATATTTCCAACTGGTTCAGCAGGTTTGTAATTGTGTACGGGAAAGTTCCCTTCTTTTATTTTCTGCTTCATGTATTATTGATCCATGCAATATCGTGGGTTTTCTATTTGGTTTCCGGTTACGGCTCGGGCAATATCAATTTCCCTGGCACTGTCGGCTTTCCTACTGCTGTGGGATACCCGCTTTGGGTTGTGTATCTCGTTTGGCTGAGCGTAATTCTAATTTTGTATTACCCATGCAAATGGTACGGAACATACAAAGCAAGCCATCCTGAAAAAAAATGGCTGACATATTTATAGCTGATTTTTTATAAGGTCTTTTTCTTCATTTTCAAGCTCGCCCGTTTTCGGGTAGCCAAAGGCGTTATACATCTTTTCGCGATCGAATTCCTTTTCATTATTTGCGAGAAAAACAGTCGCTACGCCGTTGCCAATAAAATTGGTGATGGCTCTTGCTTCGCTCATAAACCTGTCAACACCCAGCAGCAAAGCAAGCCCTTCCAGCGGAATAACTTTGATAGCAGTTAACGTGGAGGCTAATACAACAAAACCGCTGCCCGTAACACCTGCAGCTCCCTTCGACGTTATAATTAAAATTCCGATAATGGTTAACTCCTGGCTTATTGTTAAATGCACATTGTACACCTGGGCCAAAAATAAAGTTGCCATAGAAAGATAAATAGTAGTGCCGTCAAGGTTAAATGAATAGCCGGCGGGAACGACTAAACCAACAACAGATTTTGCGCAGCCCATGTTTTCTAATTTTTCCATAAGCGAAG
>JALYYM010000749.1 GCA_030946565.1 Bacteroidota bacterium
TTATTGATGATGATGGTAAAAAATACCTATACCATGTTCGTTTAATAAATGGAAACAAACTTTTTGTTGCAGAGATGAAAGATGACTTCTCTGCAATAAAACCGGAAACACTTCGGGAGTGTATCACAGCCACAGAAGATTGGGAGAACACTACACATGGTTATCCTGTAACAGAAGGCCCGTCAATTTTAAAACACAATAACCTGTATTATTTTGTTTACACTGCCAACGACTTTCGCAATCCTGAGTATGCTGTTGGCTATGCAGTCAGCAATAGTCCGTATGGACCCTGGAAAAAATATTCAGGCAACCCAATTTTAAGCAGAAAAAATATTGGTAAGAACGGAACAGGCCACGGTGATTTTATAAAAGATGAAAAGGGAAATTTATTTTATGTTTTTCATACGCACAATTCAGATACTAAGGTTGCGCCAAGAACAACGGCTATCGTAAAAGCCATATTCAGTAAGGATAAGAGTACAGGTATAGATAAACTTTTTATAGACGAAAAAAGTTTTTATTATCCGGTTAAAAGTGATAATAATCATTAAAACAACTACGGCAATTAAATCTGCTGCAGAAATTAGAACAGTTTAAAAACTCAATACAGTACGATGAAGAAATTCATACCTCTCTTTATGCTTTTGCAACTTGCAATTACACTTCAGGCAAAACAAAAAGATCCGGTAGATTATGTAAATACTTTACAAGGAACCAACTCAAAACATGAGTTGACACGTGGCAATACTTATCCCACAACAGCTTTGCCTTTTGGTATGCATACATGGACACCACAAACCGGAAAAAACGGAGATGGATGGAAATATCAGTATTTCAAAAAAACTATTCGTGGCTTTCAGCAGGCACATCAGTGCAGTTCGTGGACAACAGATTATTGTGTTTATTCTTTTATGCCCGTTATCGGTAAGCTTATCGTCAATGAAGATGAAAGAGCAACAGGGTTTAGTCATGATAATGAGATTGCAAAGCCCAACTATTATAAAGTAAAATTAGACAATGGCATCATCACCGAAATGGCACCAACAGAACGTGGCGCACATCTTAGATTTTCTTTTCCTAAAGGAGGTGCAAGCTATCTTGTCCTGGATGGTTATACAGGTCTAAGCCAAATTAAAATATTGCCCGCAGAAAGGAAGATTACAGGTTATGTGAGCAACAATAAAAACAACAGGGGCAACCTGATTAAAAGTTATTTCGAAATTGTTTTTGATAAGCCTTTTAAAAGTTATGGCACATGGGAAAACCGGAAGAATACAATTCAGGAAAATCAACTTGAAGGTGAAGGCGAAGGCATTGGCGCTTATTTACAATTTAAAGATGGGGAGAAAGTTCAGGCTAAAGTGGCTTCTTCTTACATTAGCCAGGGACAGGCGGGTATAACATTGAATGCTGAATTGGGAAAATTCAAAAATCTTGAAAATACTAAAGCGGCAGCCGCAAATGTATGGAACAAGCATCTCGGCAGAATACTAGTTGAAGGCGGAACTGAAGAGGAAAAGGCTACTTTTTATTCCTGCTTTTTTAGAGCCAGTCTTTTTTCCCGCCAGTTTTATGAATACGATAAAGATGGTAACCCTTATTATTTTAGCCCTTACGACGGCAAGGTGCATAAAGGATACATGTTTACTGATACAGGTTTTTGGGATACTTTCAGGGCACAGTTTCCTCTTAATACAATCATGTATCCAACTATGCATGGCCGTTATATGCAGGCCTTGCTTGATGCACAGGAGCAGTGCGGCTGGCTGCCTTCCTGGTCCTTCCCCGGCGAAGGAGGGAGTATGATAGGCAATCATGCGATTTCATTACTAACAGATGCATGGGTGAAAGGCATAAGAACTTTCGAACCCGAAAAAGCATTGAAAGCATATCTGAAAGAGGCTACTAATAAGGGTCCGTGGGGACCATCCAATGGCAGAGATGGCTGGAAGGAATATTACCAGTTAGGCTATGTACCCTATCCGCAATACAGGGAAGCCACCGCTAAAACTCTTGAGTATGCGTATGATGATTTTTGTGGTTATCAATTAGCAAGTTTAACCGGCAACAATTTTTATAAAAATATTTTTGCCCGACAAATGTATAACTACAAAAATGTGTATGATTCGTCAACATCATTTATGCGGGGAAGAAAAGCAGATGGTGACTGGGTTCCAAATTTTGATCCTATAGAATGGGGCGGACCTTTTACAGAAGGCAATGCATGGCACTGGCAATGGTCTGTTTTTCACGATGTGCAGGGGCTTATTAATTTGATGGGCGGCAGTAAAAACTTCAATGCAAAACTTGACTCTGTTTTTTCTTCTCCAAATAAAGTAAACGTGGGTACTTACCGCGGTATGATACACGAAATGACTGAAATGGTTATGGCGGATATGGGTCAGTAC
>JALYYM010000755.1 GCA_030946565.1 Bacteroidota bacterium
TTATGAGCAACGATATAAATGTGATCGTATATAATTTTGTGGATATGCTTAGCCATGCACGTACCGAAATGGAAGTGCTTAAAGAGCTTGCAGCAGATGAAGTAAGCTATAGAAGCCTTACTGCATCGTGGTTTGAGCACTCACCGCTGCACCAGGCTTTAAAGAAAATTGCTGATAAAAAGTTAAACCTTATTGTAGCTACTGATCATGGAAGTGTGCGTGTAAACTCTCCGCATAAAGTTGTTGGTGACAAACAAACAACAGCTATTCTCCGGTATACGCCCGGCCGTAATCTTAACTATGATCCCAAAGAAGTGTTTGCTTTTCGCGATCCGCGGCAGGCAGGGTTACCCGTACCCAATGTAAACTCGTCATTCATTTTTGCGAAGCAGGATGGCTATTTGTGTTATCCTAATAACTACAATCACTTTGCAAATTACTACCGTAATACCTTTCAGCATGGCGGCGTAAGCCTTGAAGAAATGATAATACCTGTAATAAGAATGACGAGCAAATCTGCTACCTGATTCTAAAATCAATGCTTTAATTTTGATCTTACATAAATAAAAATTCTTCTTTTTCTATAGCATGAAATACAACCCGGCAACTTTAAAGAGATTAGAAAACATACTGGATGACAGTGGCTATATAGTGAGATATGAGCGCGGTTCTTTCCAAAGTGGTTATTGTATTTTGGAAGATAAAAAAGTAGTGGTGCTCAATAAATTTTTAATTACTGAAGGAAGAATAAATACATTGATGGATCTCATACCATTGATCAATATCAACTACGATATGCTCACTAAAGATTCGCAAAAGATGTATGACGATATGGTTCATCAAAATGAATCTGTAAATAAGTAATCCAAATCCGCCTGCTAAATTTTATTTTTTTAGCTTTGAATGGTGAGTTATCCCCCTTTAAAGATTACTGTACTTGGCTCGGGCACCAGCGGAGGCGTACCCATGATTGGCTGTAGTTGCCACGTATGTACTTCTTCTAATACAAAAGATAAAAGATTACGCAGCAGCATATTGGTGCAAAGCAAAACCACTACACTGGTTGTTGATACAACCCCTGACTTTCGTACACAAATGTTACGGGAAAATGTAAAGAAGCTTGATGCGGTTATTTTCACCCACATGCATAAAGACCATATCGCAGGCCTTGACGATGTGAAAGCATACAATTTTTTTCAAAAAAAAATTATGGATGTCTATGCGAATGAGATTACACAAAAGGCATTGCAAAATGAGTTTTCATACATCTTCGCAGAGAATAAATATCCCGGCGTGCCCAGCGTGAACATGCACACGATTAATGATGAACCATTTTTAGTGGGCGATATTTTAATAACACCTATTCTTGTTTATCACTTAAAATTACCGGTACTGGGTTTCAGGTTTGGCAAGTTCACTTACATCACAGATGCAAACCGCATAGATGATTTGGAGAAAGAAAAAATAAAGGGCAGCGATACCTTAATAATTAACGCACTTAGGAAAACAGAACACATCTCGCATTTTTCTTTGAAGGAGGCGGTTGAGCTTGTTGAAGAACTACAAATACCTCACGCATATATCACACACATCAGTCATCAATTAGGAACGCATAAGGAAGTAAGTAATGAACTTCCTGAAAACATTCAACTTGCCTGGGATGGGATGGAGCTTGAGTTTACATAAAGTCTTCACGATTACGTAATTCACTAATCCTGCTCATTGGTTATTGGCGGTATTTAAGTACATTACTATAGATATGCCCATGAAAAAAGACTTTATAGACAATTATTTTTCTTTTACCAGTAAGGAAAGAAAAGGCGTTATGATTGTATTAGCTGTATTATTCTTTATAATCTTCTCACCGCTCTTCTTTACATTTTTTATAAAAGAAAAAAAATACGATCACGAAGATTTTGAGAAACAAATAGCACAATTAAAAGTTCAGCAAACTGATTCTGTATTCGTAAGCAAATACCCAAAATATAAAAGCAATTACACAAATAATAATTCTTATGCCGGCGACAAAGACCTGGAAAATATACACGCTGAATTTTTCTCTTTTGATCCAAACACAGTTTCATTTGCAGACTGGCAAAGGTTAGGCGTGAAGGATAAGACGATTGCAACAATCCAAAAATATATTTCTAAGGGAGGTAAATTTTATAAGCCGGAAGACATACAAAAAATATGGGGGCTTTCTCCGTCCCTTGCACAGCGTTTAATGCCCTACGTTAGTATTAAAAATGAAGCTAAAAAATATGCTTCTTTTGAGAAAAAAGAGTATCCCGAAACGAGGCCGGTATACTCGCCTAAAGTTCTTTCACCGATTGATGTAAATCTTGCTGACACTGCTGCCTTTATTAGTTTGCCTGGCATAGGAAGCAAATTGTCTCAAAGAATTATTTCTTTCAGGGATAAGCTCGGTGGTTTTTATTCGATTGACCAGGTTGGAGAAACCTACCTGTTACCTGATTCAACATTTCAAAAAATAAAGCCGCGATTTATTATTACCAAAGCATCCATTAAAAAGATAAACATCAACACTGCTTCAATAGAAGAGATGAAGCAACACCCCTATTTAAGATATAATATTGCAAATGCAATCTTTCAATATCGCCAACAGCATGGGGATTTTAATTCAGTTGAAGACATAAAAAAAATTATGTTGGTGACTGCTGATGTATTTAACAAGGCATCGCCCTATCTTACTATTTTATAAAGGCATATTCATATTTTAAAAAACTAACAACTGTTAGTATTTATTCATTTCGGTTTATCTTGCAGCACTTAATTAAAAAAGATGGATTTTAAAAATAGTGAACTTGTTGAACAGGTGTCGCAGACGGCAA
>JALYYM010000030.1 GCA_030946565.1 Bacteroidota bacterium
CGCAGGATTTGCACCCGGTGATTTCACAGCAAACTTTTATGCAATGAATTTAAGTATGCCTGGTACTTGCACGAGCCCGTTACTTCCAACATTTAGTTTGGCAATCGAGTATTTAGATGCAAGCAATAATTGGGTTCCCCTGTCAGGAGCACCTTCTACTTTAGCAGCGCTTCCAGAAACAGCAACACCTACATGGGTATCTGAAGGAGCTCTATTTACTTTACCCACAACTAACACTTTTTTAGTTACAACTATAAGATTTACTATTAGTGATGAAGTTGGCGCAGGATGTGGAAATGATTTTGCTATTGATGATATTGATGTTTCTCAATGTCCTGAAGGAGGCCTTACACCGGTTACTTTTTTAAAAATTAGCGCCCGCCAAAGAGGTAGTGGTATCGATATTTCTTTCTCTACGTCCCAGGAATTAAACAGTGATCATTTTGAGATTGAAAAAAGTGTGGATGGAAACAGCAGATGGGCCAGCATAAGTTCTTTAAAAGGCGGGGGCAATAGCTCTGTAGTAAGAAGCTACAGCGCCTATGATGCAAAGCCGTTTTCAGGTGTCAATTTTTATCGTGTAAAGCAATTTGATAAGGATGGCAAATTTAAATATTCACAAACTGTCAATGTAAAAATTAATGCGTCAAAAACGGGTGTGACAGTATTGGCAAATCCATTCCATAATAATCTTACTGTTGATTTCTTAAGTAGCAAAGACGAAATTATAAATGCAAGGCTTCTTGATATTACAGGTAAGCAAGTTGCGAATGAAAAATGGACAATTAACAGCGGCAATACCAGGAAAGACTTCTCTAACGTAAGCGGTTTGCAGCAGGGAATGTACATACTTTCTATTTCAAATGCTTCAGGGGAAATTCTCTATAATAATAAAGTACTTAAGCAATAAGTTGCAACGATACACACATGAATCAACTAAAAGGAAACCTGCGGGTTTCCTTTTTTATTTTTCTTATTTTTCGGGCTTCTAAAGAAACCTTTACACGAACCAATTTATATTCAACAATCATGAAAGCCGCATCAATAAACGAACTCAAAAAAGAATTAGAACGAAAAAATAATGCTGACCTTATTTCTTATTGCCTTCGCCTTTCGAAGTTCAAAAAAGAAAATAAAGAACTGTTGACATTTTTGCTTTTTGAAGCGGATGATATTTCAAAATACATAGAAGATGTAAAGCTCGGCATAACTGATTTATTTAATGAACTAAATCATAAGCATATATATTTTGTAAAAAAGGGAATTCGCAAAATATTGCGGTTGGCAAATAAATTTATTCGCATGGCAGCTTCAAAGCATGCGGAAGCTGAAATACTTATTCAGTTTTGTAATAGTTTTAGAGAGCTCCCAATATCCTTATCAGGCAATAAGCAATTATCAAAGTTGTATAACACACAAATTGATAAGGTAGAAAAGGTTCTTTCAACGCTTCACCCAGATCTTCAATATGATTTAAAAAGGCAACTCAATTGAAATTATTTGACATTATTTTTTTCAATTTTTTTCTTAACTTTATTTTTCATCAAAGAAAAGGAGGTATTCATGCAATCTACAGATAGAACATGGATGTCTCTGCTAACAAGGTGTTAGCAGGTATCCATTTAAATAATCTGGAAGCTGAGAAAGCTTACGCCACTGGGTTCGCCCGGTGGTTTTTTTTTAGAAATAATGTATTTTTCATTGGCACCAGGCTAAATGGAATTAACAATTTGAGGTTATTTTTTTTTATTGATGTTCCAATAGATTTATATTTACTATCGAAACAGTTCTTTTAAACCTAAAAAAATTATCACATGAATCCGAAAAAAATTATCACCGTTTTCTTATTCGCTATGTTCACAGTTTCTGTCGTGCCTGCCTTTGCCGGAGAACCGGTGCCTGGCGCAAAAATCGAAAATACAAGTGCTGATCTTCGTGCACAGCAGGTAGTTAATCGATTGATTGAAATCCGGGATATGGATAAAACCAATTTGACTGCATCGGAAAAAAGAGAGTTAAGAAAGGAAGTAAAACAATTGAAAAAAGAAGCTCCTAAGAAAAAAAGCGGCCTTTATATCTCTCTTGGCGCCCTCGTTATTATAGCTTTGCTTTTAATACTGTTGTTATAATTATTTTTTCGTTACAAAAAATAAAAGCCTGGCAACCCAGGCTTTTTTTGTGTGTCAGGCATGTATATCTGCTAAAAAGTGTAAGTCCCAAATACGCTTTGCAGTAGGAAGTATTAGCCGAGAGCAATGATGTCCATCGCGAGGTGGAATCTGTCCGAAGAACTCCGATGAAGAAGGAAGTTGGTGGCAAAACATTCGAATCTACCTCTTCGACAAACTCAGTATAAACTGAACAGAAACTAGCTATAATGCAGTATCATGTGGGTGATGTTGCCAAACAAACAACAGCCCTATACTGTACAGAACACTATAATGTAAAGCCAGAGGCTACATGAATGGAAAGCGGATATACTTACCCTAAGAGATATTCCTATCAACACAGGTGTCAGCAGAAGTCATAGTTGGAGGGTAAGAAGCCGAAAAAAAATTGGAAGCAGTTAGTTTTACCCGTTATCCTTTTGGATCAAAATCTATGATCCATTCAATCCCATATTTGTCTCTAAAACAACCAAAGTATGTACCCCAGGGGCTGTCGCCAATTGGCCCCTCAATTTGTCCGCCTGCTGAAAGTCCGTTGTATAACTTATCGGCTTCGTCACGGCTTTCTGCCGTGATTGATATTTTAGATCTGTTTTCGTTTTCATTTGTTCGTCCCATACTTTCCGGAACATCATTGGCCATTAAAGTGTTTTTACCAATAGGAAAAGCAATGTGCATTATTTTATGTGCTTCATTTTCTGCTACCGGATACTCAGGGCTTGAAACGTCTTTGAAACGAATAATCTTTGCGAATTCTCCGCCAAATACTGATTTGTAAAATGTGAATGCTTCTTCGGCATTCCCATTAAAGTTGATGTGAGGATTGATAAGTGCCATAATTTTAATTTTTTTTGATTTTTGATTTTTATTCAGGTAGTTATTTTTTTTTGACTGGTTTATCTTTTTCATTCGTGATCTTAATTCCATCCTGTATTGCTGCTTCAAGTATATCAATATTAATATCTTTCAGCGTTTTAAACTTGATGCAATAGCCGGTCACACTTGCTTTGCCCAATTTTTTTCCATAGGCGTTGGCTAAGTAAGCCTTATCCTCAATGCCCATGATATAGATAGAGATACCGGTAGTGTTTGCGCTCAAACCAATTTGATAAAACTCCCTGGTTGATCCATCAGCATATTTTATGGACTGGGACCCATATCCTATATTAGGGTTAGAGACAATTTTTCCTTTGTCGTCTTTGCCATCTAAGAACCATAGTTTACATGCTGGCATTACTTGATGAATGACGCGGCGAAGCTCTTGCATGTCACTATGTTTTGGCTCAGGCTGGCTGTTAATATACTTTTTGATTTGTTCTTCCACGTTCATTTTATTTTAATTCTTTGAAGTAAAACTGCCGGCAGGCAAACAAGTTGTGAATATTTTGTTATCCAATTACTTTTGCGATAAAGTTTTCAACAGGCCTTCCAAATAGTTCAATGTCATTGTAAATCCTTCCCTGAAGCCCATTTCAAGCTGCCTCTCCATGCGTTCAAGGGATTCGTTATAAATAGTAACACTCACTTTCGTCGTTCCGTTTTCTTCACTGAAATTCAGATCCCAATCAGAACCCGGTAATTCAGGATTTTCACTTTCATCCGCAAAGGCATTCAGGAATTTGAAATTGGTTTTCGGACTAATGGAAGTGTATTTCTGAACTGACCAACGCTCTTGTCCTTCCGGGCTAACCATGGCATAAAATCTTCTTCCGCCAACTTCAAAATTCATCACTTTTGTTTTGGAGGACCAGGGCTTTGGTGCCCACCATTGGTCAAGAATTTCCTGTTTGGTAAATGCATCCCATACTAGCGAAAGGCCGGCATCAAATTCCCTGTTTATAAATACTGTTTTTTTTGATTTGTCAACGGTAAAATCAAATAGTAAGTCGTTTCCCGCATTGGGAGATTTCTGTTCATTTTTCATTTTTTTTGTTTTTTAATGGTTGATAATACTTTGTCAAGTTGATTGAAGCGGGTTTTCCAAATTTTTCTGAACTGTTCAATCCATTTATCGATCTCTTTCATTTTGTCAATTTCAAGTGAGTAGTAAATCTCCCTGCCTTGTTGTTCCTGTTTTACCAGTTGACATTCTGTAAGTATTCGAAGATGTTTAGAAACAGATTGCCGGGTAGTGTTAAAGTTGTCAGCAATGGCGTTTGGTGTCATTGCCTGCAATGCAATTAAGGTAATAATTGCCCGCCTTGTCGGGTCGGCTATCGCCTGGAAAATATCTCGTCTCATTTGTTTAAATTTTTATTTGCGCAGCTAATCGGTTGCAAATATATGCGCAGCTAATCGGTTTCACAAATTTTTTTGCAAAAATATTTGGAGTGTATTGTCAGGCTTACTATAAGCGCTGACCGAATGTTTTATAAATTGATCCAAAACATTTTTTTACAATTTATAAATACTTCTCCTCTTATTTTAACCATCTTTGAAAAAAAAATTTGTGCATGGCGCGTAATGGTAAGGCAGCCTTAGGTTTTATTTTCCTGACACTTCTTATAGATGTAACCGGCCTTGGAATAATAATTCCCGTTCTCCCCAAATTGATAGAGCAACTCATTCACGGAAATATAAGCGTGGCAGCCCGGTATGGCGGCTGGCTTACTTTTGCCTACGCGTTTATGCAATTTTTATTTTCACCCGTTCTTGGCAACCTCAGCGATAAATTTGGCAGAAGGCCCATACTGTTGTTTTCGTTATTTGGGTTTGGCGTTGATTATATCTTTTTATCTCTTGCGCCTACTATCGGATGGCTCTTTGTCGGAAGAATTATTGCAGGCATTACAGGCGCAAGCTTCACAACCGCGACTGCTTACATTGCCGATATAAGTTTACCGCAGGACAGGGCTAAAAACTTTGGGCTTGTCGGCGCTGCATTCGGGTTAGGTTTTATAATAGGGCCGGTAATAGGTGGCCTGCTTGGCCAGTATGGCGCCAGGGTTCCATTTATCGCAGCAGCCGTGCTTACTTTTATAAATTTTTTATATGGCTATTTTGTTCTTCCGGAATCTTTATCCCCGGAGAACCGCCGCAGCTTTGATTGGAAACGAGCTAACCCTTTTGGCGCTTTAAAGCACCTCAGAAAATATCCTGCTGTAAGTGCTTTAGCTGTCTCTTTCTTCCTGATCTATATGGCAGGGCAAGCCGTGCAAAGTGTGTGGGCATATTTTGGAATTGAGCGTTTTTCCTGGAGCGAAAAATTGATTGGCATTTCACTCGGCGTCGTTGGCTTGCTCGTAGGGTTAGTTCAGG
This sequence comes from Bacteroidota bacterium, assembly GCA_030946565.1. Next base: position 5,427 of record JALYYM010000030.1, read on the forward strand.
GTGTGCTTATCCGTTATATCAATCCTAAACTTGGAAATACAAAAAGTATTTATGCGGGATTTGCGATGTATACCGTTGGCCTTATACTATTTGCTTTTGCTACGCAAGGCTGGATGATGTTTGTGTTTTTAGTTCCGTATTGTCTTGGAGGTATTGCTGGCCCTGCGTTACAGTCAATTATTACCGGGCATGTACCTGCAAACGAACAAGGAGAATTACAGGGAGCTCTTACCAGCCTTATCAGTGCAACGTCTATTATCAGCCCGCCTATTATGACAAATTTATTTGCTCATTTTACTGCAAAAACAACAACACTTTATTTTCCCGGCGCTCCATTTTTATTGGGAGCAATATTGATGATTGCAGCGGGTATTGTTGCGTATAATGTTTTGAGCAAAGAAGAAGAAGGCAAGGATTATGTCACGAAGCTACCAGCCTGATGTTAGCAGAAGAATTAATTTGTTTTTAATTGCTTCAATGCATCATCAACTTCCTCAACAGGCCGCTGGCATGTTTTGTTTTCGCACACGTAGATCATTGTTTTACCTTCAACCAATTTGTTTTGTAACAATAATATTCCATCTTCTGAATTAC
>JALYYM010000031.1 GCA_030946565.1 Bacteroidota bacterium
GAGATACAAGAGAGCCTTAATAATTTTAAAGTGATTGTTGCTTTTGATCGTCGCGACTATTTTAGAAAAAGATTTAACGAAGCAAATCAAAACAACTACAACACAGCCATCGGCGCAGGCCTGGTGAATAATATTTTCCTGCCTGTATATAGCATGTTTGCAGGCTTTGCACAATTACTGGTTTTGACTTATGGTATCTACCTTATTTCTGCGGGAAGCTTTACGATTGGTTTGTTAGTCAGCTATCTTGCTTACGCTACTTATTTTTATAATCCGCTAAGGCAGCTTGCTTCGTTATGGACAACCTTCCAGGTGGCTATGGCCGCCTGGGATAGGATTACAAAAATTCTTTCCATGGATACTGATATTGCCACTATCGAAAATAGTAATGGAATTTCTTCTGATGCACTACTTGAATTCAGGAACGTTCACTTTAGTTATGAAGAGGGCAACGAAATATTGCATAACATTTCGCTGAAATTAGAGAGAGGAAAAACCTACGCATTTGTAGGACCGACAGGCGGTGGTAAAACAACAACGGCTTCTCTTATTTCACGGTTGTACGATCCTGCAAAAGGCGCGGTGTTGCTGGATGGTAAAGACATTCGCACTTATACGCCGGCGGAGCGTGCTAAGAAAATTGGCTTCATTTTGCAGGAACCGTTTTTGTTTACCGGAACTATAAAGGATAATATTTTATATGGGAATGATCTTTATAAAAATTATTCTGATGAGCAAATAGAGCAGGTTATAAACGACGCGAACCTTCAAAGCTTATTAACCGTTTTTGAAAATGGCATTCAAACAAAAGTGTCATCAGGTGGAGACAATATAAGTCTTGGCCAAAAACAATTAATCGCATTTATGCGGGCGGTTTTGCGCAATCCTGAATTGCTAATTCTTGATGAAGCAACAGCAAATATTGATACGATGACGGAGCGTTTGCTTGAAGATATTTTAAACAAACTACCGGACACGGCTACCCGCATTATAATTGCCCATCGCTTAAACACTATTGAAAATGCGGATGAAATATATTTTGTAAATGCAGGCGAAATCACCCGTGCAGGTTCATTCAACGATGCAGTAAATAAATTGCTGAAGGGTAAGAGGGTGAGTTAAAATATTTGCCGGTAATTGGAATATTTTTGTCGCAGAAATTCTAAATTGAAAAAAATAATATCCGGAGAATGAAAAAAATTGTTATTGGTATATGCGAGGGTTCTAAATATTCTAATTATGAAAATTGGCTAAAGGAGGAGCAAGGAGTTGAAATAATAAAGCTGAGTTATCATCAAAATAATTTTAGTGATGCATCAAAATGCAATGGGATTTTATTAACCGGGGGAAATGATATAAATCCCAGGTTGTACAACCAGCCCGAATTTCTTTCTTATTGCGACCCAAATGACATTGATGAAAAAAGAGATGAATTTGAATGGAAAATTATGCAGCATGTTGAGGAAGAACAAAAGCCTCTGTTAGGTATTTGCCGCGGAATGCATTTTGTAAATGTCTTTTTTGGCGGCACACTTGTACCTGATATTCCTGCATTTGGAAAGTTTAATCATGGGAAATTAAAAGATGGAAGCGACCGTGAACACGCTGTGGAGATAGATATTAATTCAGTATTATATAAAATTATAGAAGCGCAAAAAGGAATGATTGGCAGCGGCCATCACCAAAGCATAGATATGCCTGGCTTTGGTCTTGTTGCAAATGCCATGTCTCCTGATGGTGTAATTGAGGGCATGGAAAGGCGCGATGCTGAAGGCAGGCCATTCCTGATGCTGATACAATGGCACCCGGAAAGAATGCCTGATACCGAAAGTAATTTTGTGAAAAATATCAGGCAAAGCTTTTTGGAAGCTGTAAGAAATGGTATTGCTTAACTTTCGAAACTTTGACTATTTTAAAATCCACTAATCGCAAACGCCTCGAACCTTGAACCGTTTCTTTTGGCCGGTCATTCCAGAAAAAATCTTTATTTACTTTCCTCTATCAATGATAATATATTTCCGGCGGGATCTTTGAACCACGCTATAACCGGCCCTCCACCCCGAAAAATATTGTCATCACCGGTCTTCATTGGTTCATCATAACTTTCAAATGCTACGCCTTTTTCTTTCAACCATTTTACTGTTTCTCCAATATTTTCTACAGGAAAATTTAAGATGGTAAAGCTGGCCGGTGTGTGGTTAGGCTTTGGATATACCAGTACTTTATTAGCCCCCTTTAAATGCAACTCAAGCAAACCCATCATCGCATCGGATACTTCAAGGCCGAGTGTTTGTCCATAAAATTCCTTTGCCTTTTGAATGTCATTTACTGAAAAGCCAGAAAATGCTTTATCACCATTTAACTTGTTCATATATTGACTAATTTATTTGAAAATTTCTGTTGCTATTTTACTAGTTTGATATCGCAGGCATGGCAGATCCGGCAGCACTTCTGCATGAAAGCCAAACCTACTTAGAAGACTGGCGAACAGAGATGGTTCCACTATTCCCTCTTTACATTTTACACGCAATATCTTATCGCAATCTTCAAGATCAAAGTTAGCCTCGTGGCCGGCGAAACTTTTATGTATTTCATGAAGCAGCATATTTGCATCAGCATGATTTTCTACATTTGTTTTAAAAACTTCTACCATTTGAAATGATTAATAAATGTGTAAACCTTCGCAAAGGCAGTGAATAATTTACCAGCTTCTTCAAGAATATCCCGGCCAGGTACTTATCAAATTTATTTTCGTTTACGTTTACCCGTTAGTCTCTCTTCAGTTCGTATTTAAGAATCACAATATGTAGTTGTCTACGGATATTGTACCTGGAGTTTAATTTTCTCATTTATCGGTTGCTTTTTTAAATGGCCGGTGTGCCTGCTTGTTCATTACTTAGTATTCATTAAAAAATTTATCCGGGAATCCATTTCAAAACGTGTATTAATATTATTATCTAAAAAAAATGGGTAATTATTTTCCCCTCTTTATTTATAAAAATTTCAATCTTTTAGCTTATGATAATATATATAAGAGCCAACTAATAATGCCATAGTTACTAATGGCGAGAAAGAAACGGGTACAGGCCCATCAATAGAGAGATTGGCAATTAACGCCGATATATAATCTATTCCCAGTGCTGCATAGTTCCATTCCTTTATACGCTTACCTACAGGAATAATTAGCAGGAGGCCGCCAATTACGTGGCCAATATTTAATTCCCAGCGAAACCATTCTGGCAAGCCAAGATGCCTTGTTCCCTCGATCGCCATTTGGCTATTCATAAAAAATGCGCCTGATAATATGAACAATGCAAGTAAACCGGTACAAATCCAATAAATTATTTTGTTTGTCCTTGTTGTCTTATTAAGTGTTGTGGTTGCCATTTTTGTATTTTATAATAATTAAGGTGATGGATGTTTTTATGCAAGCTTGAATTAATTTTTTCAAGTTTTTTTTCTTATACAAACTTACATGCGTTCAATTAATTTATTAGGGTGTATTTACGGCAATATGCAAGGCTGATTGCGACAGCCACTCTGCATAATTTAGGCGCTGTTAACTTTGCTGCTCCAAATAATAATTGATGGGTGATATGCTTATCGCTTAGTTTTAATAGACAAAGGATGGTTAACTAACGTTTAAAATACCTGCTTTTCATAACACAATCTTTACTAAAAGATGCTTATAACTTAGCTTAACAAAAATTCTTATGAAGAGAATTTTAATTACGGGTGGCGCAGGATTTATAGGGAGTAACCTTGCTAAAAAATTTTTAGTATAAACCAATAGCGTAATAATGGTTAAGCCCTGGAAAACTATCGGGGGCGTTCCCTTCATAAGAAAAGTAATTGCCGTAATGATATATGAAATAAGAAACAGCCTAAACCATTGCTTCTTTTGATAGAAATTTCCAGCAGAGAAGTTCTATCTGAGAAATAACAGAAAGATTAGGAATAGCATCCATAAATTGAATGCCCGCGGGTGAAAAAGAAGCAGTGAAATAGTCAGGAATTATATTCGTATCAATTAAATACTGTTCCACTCGCTACGAATTTGTTGAATATGTTTATTTAGTTTTTGTCCTTCTTGTTTGGTCAAAATACCTTTATACTTGTCAGATAGCTTTGGTGTTTTACCGGCATTATTTTCTCTTATCACTTTAATTAAATGCAGTTCTTCCGTTTCATGCAAAGGCCTGCAGCTTTTTGATTGACAAGTTGTATCAGCATTGTATCCATGATCTCATTATTTAAACAAACATTCTTTTAATTACGCTCTAAAGCGTTCAACCTAAAAATATACAACCGGTTTTTTGAAGCAGCTTTTTATTATGAAAATTGATATTTCTTAAAGGATAAATTCATGTTCATCCAATTTTAACCGGTACCGAATGCACCGCAGCAGCCATTTCCATGATAAGCGTTTCATCTTTTTCAATAGCATTGCCAACCACAATTACATCAGCGCCGGCCTTACAATTCAGGTAAGCTTTTTCAGGATCGGTGATGCCGCCGCCAATAATCAACGGAACAGAAATGCATTCATGTACTTTTTCTATCATGCTTTCAGAGATGGCTCTCTTGGCGCCGCTTCCCGCATCCATATAAATTAATT
>JALYYM010000042.1 GCA_030946565.1 Bacteroidota bacterium
GCGCCGCCCGGATGTGAAAATTTGTTTTTTTTAATTCCTGTAGCTGCAGGTTTAACGGGCGACGATGAAGAGTTAAGAGAAAAATATTTTGAAGAAATACTAACACGATTTGAAAAAAGAATTGGCCAACAGGTAAAAGAGCACATAGTTTATAAAAAAACTTTTGGCCCTTCAGATTTCGTAAGTGAATACAATGCATATAAAGGAAATGCTTACGGGCTTGCGAATACATTGTTGCAAACGGCGATATTAAAGCCTGCTTGCCGTAGCAAAAAGGTAAAAAATCTTTTTTATGCAGGTCAGTTGACGGTTCCAGGCCCAGGTGTTCCTCCTTCACTTATTAGTGGAGAAGTGGTGGCTAAAGAGGTTATGAAACATTTTCACGCTTAAAATGTATTTTTATAAACAGTTTTACTAAAAACAATTTACTCTTTATGATGCAATTATTTCACGATGTCAGCATGCAGTGTAGTAAGCTTACAACAGAGAAATATAGCACTTCATTCAGCAGCGCTATAAGGTTGCTGCACAAGGACCTCCGCACGCCTATTTATAATATATATGGATTTGTCCGCTTCGCTGATGAGATCGTGGATACTTTTCATGAACATGATAAAGCGGAGCTTCTTGAAGAGTTCAAAAAGGAAACGTACAATGCCATTGAAAGAAGGATAAGCCTTAACCCAATTCTTCAAAGTTTTCAATTGACCGTAAACAAATATGATATTGATATAAACCTTGTTGATGCTTTTTTTAGAAGTATGGAATACGATCTTAAAAGGTCAAAGTATGATGCCGCAGGTTACCAGGATTATATCTATGGAAGTGCTGAAGTGGTAGGTTTAATGTGCCTTATTATATTTTGCGAGAATAATTTTGAGCAATATGAAAAGCTAAAACCTTGTGCTCAATCATTGGGAGCTGCCTTTCAAAAAGTAAATTTTTTGAGAGATGTGAAATCAGATTTTCAGATACTGGAACGAACTTATTTTCCCAATGTTGATTTTGCGAATTTTACATCTGAAACAAAAAAAAATATAGAAGATGAGATAATGGCCGATTTTGCTAATGCCTACAAAGGGATTATTGAATTGCCATTGAAGGCGCGGTTTGGCGTGTATGTAGCTTACAAATATTATTTCTCTTTGTTCAGAAGAATAAAGAAAGTGCAACCCGCAAAAATTCTTGAGCAACGCATAAGAATTCCAGCTTATTCAAAGGCGCTTATAGTTGCAAGAGCCGGGTTAAAAAATCAATTTAATTTAATTTAATCAACTTAATTCTATAATATTTTGACTGAGGTTATATTGGTTAACGAAATGGATGAGCAAATTGGGACAATGGAAAAATTGGAAGCTCATATAAAGGGATTGTTACATCGTGCATTCAGTATTTTTATTTTCAATGGTAAGGGCGAATTGTTACTGCAACAAAGGGCTGCTGGCAAATATCACAATGGTGGCTTATGGACAAACACTTGCTGCAGCCACCCTATACCAGGTGAAAAAGTTTTACCTGCTGCCGAAAGAAGATTAGCAGAAGAAATGGGATTCTCCACAGAACTGGCACCTGCGTTCAATTTCACATATAAAGCCACTTTCAGTAATGGATTAACAGAGTATGAATTCGATCACGTTTTTACCGGCTTATATGATGGCGAAATCAAGATCGACAAAAGTGAGGTAAGCGATTATTGCTTTAAAACGATTGAGGATATAGAGGCTTCGTTAGATACACATCCCCAGAAATACACGGAGTGGTTTAAGCTGGCTTTACCGTCAGTAAAAGAGTTTCATTTAAGGCAGTTTGTAGCTGTATGATTATTCTTAACAATAATGATAAGTTGAGAATTTTATAAAATCTTATTTTTGTATTGCTATGCAAAGCGTTTTTTTTATAGGAATTATGTTGGCTACATTTTTTACAATGGAGGGCATTACATGGCTTACACATAGATATGTAATGCATGGTTTCTTATGGTATCTCCACGAAGATCATCATAAAAAGGGCCCGGGATTTTTCGAGAAGAACGATGCGTTCTTTCTTATTTTTTCTATCCCAAGCATTCTATGTATTTTATTCGGAACTTTTGATAATAAATTTTGGCTGGCCGCTATAGGAGCGGGTATTGCTATGTATGGGCTTGCCTATTTTATAGTGCATGATGTAATTATCCACCAGCGGATAAAACTATTTACCAGGACAAATAATTTATATGTAAGAAGTATAAGATGGGCGCATAAAATGCATCACAAACATTTGGAAAAGACAGATGGCGAAAGTTTCGGAATGCTGATGGTTGCAAAAAAATATTGGGATAAAGTAAGAGCAGATAAAAAAAGGATTGGAGAAAACAAAATAAAAACCGCTGCTATTTTAGCTTCAAAAAATTAATAAATTCCCTGCCTTTAATAAATCAGCGCTACACAGCCGCTTCCTTCTATTTATTGATACAAAAAAATTATCTTCAATTGATAAGTCAATTCAACAATTGCAGCTTACATGCAGGCTAAACAATACGATTATATTTTTCTCGGTGCGGGATGTGCCACTCTTAGTATCGTAATGCGTATGATTGCTTCAGAGAAATTCAGCAATAAAAAAATACTTTTAATTGATAAAGATGATAAGAAAAAAAATGATCGTACGTGGTGCTTTTGGGAAGATGGTGAAGGTTTTTTTGAAAAAATAGTTTATCATAAATGGGAGCATCTTTTTTTTTCAACCGATGATGAAAACATCCCTTTAGACATAAGCCCTTATCAGTATAAAATGATAAGGGGAATTGACTTTTATCAATATTGTTTTTCAGTAATAAATGCCCAGTTGAATATTGACGTTATCAATGGAAATATCTCATTTGATGACGAAAACATTTCTTCTAAAATTTTTTTTAATGGCGAAGTATTGCTCCTAAAAAAATCCGCTTATATTTTTAATTCTATTCATGTACCTGGAAAAAAGCAACGCGGAAGATTCTATTTATTACAGCATTTCAAGGGATGGATAATTGAAACAAATGAAAATTATTTTGACATTAATAAGGCTACTCTTATGGACTTCAGGGTAAGGCAGGACCTTGGTACTACTTTCGTGTATGTTTTACCGTTATCTCCAGGGAAAGCGCTTATTGAATACACTTTATTTACAGAAAAATTACTTTCGCAAAATGAATATAATGCTGCCTTGAAAGATTATATAAGCTCGTTTTTAAAACTTGAAAATTATAAAATCATTGATGAAGAATATGGTGTTATTCCGATGACGAATGCTACATTCCCCGATTATGAAAACGGCATGTATTACATAGGTACAGCTGGTGGCAATACGAAAGCCTCTACTGGTTATACATTTAGGTTTATCCAAAAGCAAGCAAATACTATTGTGGAAGAGTTGGTAAAAAATAAGGATGTAATAAAATTGAGAAAGCCCCACAAACGCTTTTATTTCTATGACAGTACACTTTTACATATTCTGTCAAAAAAATTATTAGGTGGCAAAGAAATTTTTTCTGTTCTCTTTAAAAAGAATCGCGCTTCAACAGTATTGAAGTTTTTAGATAACGAGACAAGTATTTCAGAAGAAATAAAATTGCTCAACTCTCTTCCAAAAAAGATTTTTATTAAAGCTGGCTTTAAAGAATTAGTCAAAAATCTAATTAAATAGCAGAAGGCAAAAGATTAAACTTAATATAAATAGGCAGGTCTTACTTTAGCTTTTTCTATTTTTGTTGCTGACACAAAATGAAATATGACTCACCACGCGGATGACCAGGAACTTTTGTTAAGTTTTAAAGATTCTTCTACAAAGGAACAAGCGTTTACGGCTATAATAAAAAAATACCAGGAAAAACTTTATTGGCACGTAAGAAGGATGGTGGTAGATCATGAAGATGCAAACGATGTATTGCAAAACATGTTTATTAAAGTATGGAAAGGCCTGGAAAATTTTAGGGAAGATAGCCAGCTATATACATGGCTGTACCGTATAGCTACTAATGAATGTCTCACTTTTATAGCGCAGCAAAAAAAGCGAAGCGCTGTTTCTCTCAGCGATGACGACAACGGGATGAGTAATAAGCTTAAAAGTGATTCACATTTCGATGCCAACAAGCTGGAATGGAAACTTCAGCTCGGCATACAACGGCTACCCGAAAAGCAAAGGCTGGTATTCAACCTAAGATATTACGATGAAATGCCTTACGAAGAAATGAGTAAGGTATTGGAAACCAGCGAAGGCGCACTCAAAGCAAGTTACCATCATGCGGCAAAAAAAATAGAAGACTTTATATTAAATCATTAAACTTTTTAACTACCAAATAGTCAGATAAACTGTAATGACGAATTCTACCGAAATATTAAATGAACTTAAAGCTATTTCACCGTTGCTGGCTGGGTTGGAGAAGGTAAATGTTTACCAGGTACCTGTGGGTTATTTTGATAAGCTGGAAGAACGTATAGCAAGCTTTGCTATTTTGAATAGCAGTAATCAATCGTTATTAAATAAAACAAATGCTCAGCAGGTTCCCGAAGGTTATTTTGATTCATTAAGCACAAATATTTTAGCTAAAATAAAGAAGTTATACCCTGAAACAGCGGATGAAGAATTGCAAAATTTTCCAATGCTTCTTTCCTTAAAAAAGGAAAATGTTTTTAAAGTTCCGGCAGGATATTTTGAAAATTTTTCGGAAACGGTTACGGGTAAAATAAAACCTGCAACTGCAAAGGTTATTATTATGAAATCCCGCAGCTCATGGTTAAAGATTGCGGCTGCCGCGGTGGTTACAGGCGCAATTGCTATTACTTCTTTAAATATATTTAACCGGTCATCTAACCAGGATAACGCTGGAACACAGATTGCGGCTACTTCTACGGTTATGCCTGCTTACCTTAAGGAAGCGTTTCAATTTAAAACAGAACAAGAGGTGGATGCCGGTATTGCTAAACTAAGTGACGATGATATAATAAAATACCTGGAGAAAAACGGCAATGTTATGGATAATGAACTTCTTATGAAAAATACTGATGTAAGCGAACTTCCATCACAGTCCGATTACCTTTTGGATGAAAACACTTTGAACTCTTACCTTGATAAAATTGATGCAGAAAGCAAGACCAATTAAATAAGCCCCATGAAAAAATTTGTACTCATATTATCTTTTATCTTTTCAACTTTTACGGCTCTTCATGCGCAGGATGACGAAAACCCACGTGGAGAAAAGATAGAGGCTTTAAAAATTGCCTTCATTACGCAAAAGCTGAATCTTACTACTGACGAAGCCCAAAAATTTTGGCCGGTATATAACCAATACGAACAGGAAATCCGTAATATTAAAGGAGGAGAAGTTATTGATAATGAAGAGCAATTGCTTAATATTAGAAAAAAATACAAGCCGTCTTTTGAAAAAATATTAGGGTCGCAAAAACTCAATAACCTTTTTAATGCAGAACGGGATTTTCGTACGGTATTAATTCGCCGCCTTAAAAATCGAGCGCCCCAAAGACTAAATGGGATACGGCGTTAACTAAATACATATATAGTTTTGATGTTATTAAGCAAGAGAAAAGTTGTAGAAACTAAAATTTCTATTACTTTTGTGCTAGGTGTTTTTCATAGGTTAGCAACGGCCGGCCCTTTTTAGGGCAGGCCTTTTTTATATATTAGAATTTTATAAGTTGGGGAGCTGATATCATGATAAAACAGAAAGGTCCATTTTTCCTCCTGCCCCTGTTTCCACCATTGCTGACTAAGCTCCATAGCTTTTTTGCCGTCATAATCATATTTGGCCTTGAAACGATTTTTCATTTGTTGCAGTTGGGGGGCTACATTTCCACCGAAGAATATTATTTTTTCAACCGCTTCTCCATCTCTATTAATTCTCTTTCTCTTTCAATCTCTTTTTGAAGTTGCTTTTCAGTAGGGAGATATAGCTGATATTTAGAAGTAAAAATTTGTTTGCTTTCATTTAATAAACTGTATTTTACCACAGCATTATTTTTTTCTGAACAGAGTACTAAGCCTATTGTTGGGTTGTCGCTTTCCTGCTTTACTTTATCTTCAAACATGCGCACATACATATCCATTTGCCCAATATCCTGATGGGTAAGTTTTCCCGTTTTTAAATCTATCAGCAAAAAACATTTTAAAATAAAGTTGTAAAACACCAGGTCAATGTAAAAATCTTCATCTTCTGCTGTCATTCGGTATTGCCTGCCTACAAAAGAAAAACCTTTGCCTAACTCTAATAAAAATTCCTGTAGTTTGTCTATTAATCCTTGCTCTAATTCCTTTTCGTAAAAATTGGCATTGGGTTTCAGGTTTAAAAATTCCAGCACATAAGGGTCTTTGATAATATCGCCTGGCTGCATTATTTCTTTTTTATTTTCCGATTCTGTTTTTACTAATGCTTTTCCTTTCTTTTGGGTTAGTAACATTCTTTCGTAATAGAGGCTGTTTATTTGCCTTTCCAGAGTTCTTGTATTCCAATTGCTATCTATGGCCTCCTTCATGTAAAAGCTTTGGGCTTCTGCTTTACCTACTCTCAATAATAAGCGATAGTGTGTCCAGGTTAATTCGGAACGCAATGCGTTCCATTTTGGAAAAGCAATAAAAAACCGGCGTATGTAGCGTAAATTCCTATTGCTAAAATTTTTTCCATATTCTTCGGTTAATCTTACTGATAGCGACTGTATTAACGCTTCTCCATATTCTGCCCGCTGTTTCCCGTTTTGTTCTTCTTCTACAATTAATTTACCCATATACCAGTAGGCTTGAACCATCTCAAAATTTGCAGTACGATATACTATATCCCTTGCCTCATCAATAACATGTTTTATATTCTGGTAAAGTATCTCTATTCTTGTTTTAGCTATAATACTTTTTGTCATTTTTATTTCATTTGCTGGAATTTGTAAGTGGGGTTGCTTATATCATGATAAAACAGAAAGGTCCATTTTTCCTCCTGCCCCTGTTGCCACCATTGCTGCCGGAATTCCATAGCTTTTTTGCCGTCATAATCATATTTGGCCTTGAAACGATTTTTCATTTGTTGAAGCTGCGGTGCTACATCACCACCGAAAAAAATTATTTCCTCATTTTCTACTATTTTAAATACCTGGTGAAACGGGCTATGCGCTCCTGTCAATTCATAATGTATATATCCATCAATAGTGCCTTCACCATTTGTAAAAATTAATTGGCTACTTTCTTTGAGCGCTGAATAATCTTCGGTGATGTAAGAGGGATTTCCTTTTTCAAAAGCATAATTCCACTCCTGCTCGTTAATATAATAATCTGCATTTTCAAAACTCAAAATATTTTTATCTTTCATAGCAATACCACCTGAATGATCTTTGTGCAGATGAGAAAGCAACACCTTACTAACGTCTGAAGAATTTATTCCGTGTGAAGCAAGATTCTTATGAATTTGTAATTGCTGATCTTCACTTGTAAAGCCAAGCCCTGTATCTAACAATAAAATATCTTTCGATGTAATGATTAAGAAAGGTTGAATTTCTACAAGTAAGCTACCACGAGATCTTTGTTGCAGGTCATCCATATCACTTAGGAATGGGATAAATTGTTTTGATTGATCTACCGTAAATGATCCTTCACTAAGCGGAAATATTTTCATAAGTGTCCCTAACCCCTAAAGGGGAATTTAAATTTTTCTAAAAAAAGTTGCCTTACAAAAATAGCTGAAACGTAATTATGATTACTTCAAAGACTACGGCGCTACCTTAGATTCTAATTGGAGTCACACTATCAGATATGAGAATTCTCCCAACTTCTAACGACTGTTCTAAAGCCCCCTTCAGGGGGTTGGGGGTTTTTATCGTAACACCATTTGCCGGTCGGCATCAAGACGAATTAAAATAAAGACGAGTATAGTGAATGTCAATAATGATGAACCTCCGTAGCTCATTAGCGGTAAAGTAATTCCTATGACAGGAGCAAGGCCAATGGTCATACAAATATTGATTGAAACATGAAAAAAGAAAATGGCTGCCAGGCTATATGCATACACTCTGCTGAAAACACTTCTTTGTCTTTCTGCAATAAAAACAATGCGAAATAATAAAAGCATATAAAGTATAATAATAAAAGAGCTGCCCCAGAAACCAAAGTTTTCACCAACAGAAGTAAATATAAAATCTGTGTGTTGCTCCGGCACAAAATCTCCCTGGGTTTGAGTGCCCTTTAAAAATCCCTTGCCAAAAAGGCCTCCGGAACCAATCGCTATTTTTGATTGTTTGACATTATAATTCTCTTTAGCCTTTTTTAATTTTTTAGTGTTTTCCAAATCTTTTGCTTCCTGCTTATCAACCTTCGCAGCAGTAGCGTCGTCGCCTGGTACATAATCTACTCCAAAAGTGTTTAAAATTCTTTCTACCTGGTATGGTTGCAGTACATGCTCAAAAATATAGGGAACAGCAAATCTTTGTATGCCAACACACAATAGCCAAACGCCTACGATTATAATCAAAAGGCCTTTATCTCTTTTAACGGTTCTTCGCATCACGTACACCACGAGCGCTGCAATAACAGTAAGAATAATCGCTAATGTATTTTTTTCAACCAGGATGGTGGCAATTACTAAAACCGCAAAAGAAAAACCAATGATTAGATAAACGGCAGGCAATCCTTCGCGATACATGGGAATGAGAAATGCAAAATAAACCAATGCCAGCCCTGTTTCATTTTGTAAAATAGAAAACACGGCCGGTGTTAGTGCAATTGCCGCAGCAACTAATTGCGAACGTGGCTTTTCAAAATTTGTTTCAGAACGGGATAAATATTTTGAGAGCGCAAGAGCTGCAAATATTTTACAGGTTTCTACCGGCTGAAGATTGAAAAAGCCCAATGGAATCCACGATCTGGAACCATTAATATCTTTGCCTAATACAAACGTTGCCAACATAAGAAAAATGCCCAGCACATAACTTATATTGGCAGTAGCGGTGAAAAATTTGCTGTCCGTAAGTAAAATGAAAGCAGCAATTACCCCGGAAATTGCGATGAATAATAATTGCCTGGAATAATTTTTTTTGAGCCCTACTATACTTTGGAATATGTCTTCATTGTTGTGGTATTCCACTGAAAAAATACATAAAACACCTATGCTTACCAAAATGATATACATCCATATTAAAACCCAATCCACTCCCTTTGTTAGTACTGCCTCGTTGCGCATTAAATAGTTTACTATTTTATTTTAGTGAATCAGCAGTATTTCCTTTTTTCTGCTTTTCAGGTAATAAGCCTTCCGTTGCTTGCTTCTGCTCCGTTTCGTTTTTATTAGCGGGCAGGCTATCTGTAACCGCTTTATCTTTTTGTTTCGACTTTTTTAATTTTTCCAAAGCCTCCGTTTCGTCATCATTCTCAATGCCCATACTATCTTTCAGTAATTTAATATATCCTTTTTCAATTAAATAAGAAGTATCCCTGGAATGAATCAGTGAATCTCTATACCTGATTTCTTTATAAATACGGGCTGGCATAAGATTCAATTTTGCAAGTGCCTCTACTTTTGCTTTCCTTTCCGGCCCTTCAATAGAATCTTTTAAATATTTTTCTATCATCAGGCTTGCAATTGGCGCCGCAGAACTTGCACCAAAGCCGGCGTTTTCACATATAACGGCAATGGCTATGCGCGGATTTTCCCTGGGTGCGAATGCGGCAAAGAATGCATGGGATTTTTGCTTCACACCTTTATAATAATTTTCAACAGTTCCTGTTTTTCCGCACACAATTATTCCCGGAACTTTCGCTGCTGCACCCGTTCCTCTTTCCATTACTCCCTGCATACCATCATGCACCGCGTTAAAGATCGTATCTGGTATGGTAAGTGGCTTGTGCTTTACTTTAAATGAATCGAGCAAGCCATAGGTATCTCCGCCATCAATAGAATCAACGAGATGTGGCGTTATATACCAACCTTTATTAGCGAGGTAAGCCATTTCGTTGGCCACCTGTATCGGCGTTACATTTACTTCGCCCTGGCCGATGCTCACCGAGCGAAAGGTGCAAAAATTCCAGTGTCCTTTGCCATATATCTTATCATAAGTTTTTGGCGTAGGAATAAGCCCGGATTTTTCGGAAGGAATATCAACCCCTAATTTGTGGCCGAGCCCAAAGGCGTACATATAACTGTCCCAGACTTTGAGGCTGCTATCCACCGAACCATATATAGGATTGTTAATCGTTCGCTGCATTACGTTGGCAAAATACGTATTGCACGAAACAGTGATGCCTTCTTTTAAATTAAAATAACCCGGATCAAGGCAGCCCATGGGCTTTCCGCAGCCATAAAAAGCGCCGGTACACAAAAACCGTGTTGATGTGGTGATTACTCCTTCCTGCAATCCAATCAAACCCTGCAAGGTTTTAAAAGTTGATCCCGGAGAATAATACGCATTC
This sequence comes from Bacteroidota bacterium, assembly GCA_030946565.1. The sequence continues at coordinate 10,420 of JALYYM010000042.1, forward strand.
ACCGTGCGATTGATCATTGGATTGCGGGGATCAAGAAATAGTTCACCAAAATGTTTTCTTCTTTCAGCACCTGCTAAAAGAGCCGGACTATAAGTTGGGCTGCTTACCATTGCGAGCACACCGCCTGTTTTAGGATCAATTGCTACGATTGCTCCAATTTTATTCTCCATTAAATGTTCACCAAGCTTTTGAAGTTCGATATCTAACGCTACATGCATATTCTCGCCTGCAATAGCTGCGGTATCATACTTCCCTTTTTCAAGCCTGTCTGTAAGCCGGTTTTTATTATCTCTCTTCCAAAATTCTATTCCTCTCTGGCCCATAAGAACTTTTTCATAACTTCTTTCCAATCCAGTTTTTCCGGCATAGTCGCCCATTTGATATCCCTCCCCTTCGTGTCTCTTTAAAAAAGATGAATCCACTTCTGAGAGATACCCTAAAATATTGCCGGCGGCATCATAAGGATAGTCTCTCACCGGCCTTTCCTGCAGATAAAACGCAGGTACAAACTTATACATGCTTTCATTCAGCCGGGCGATTTTTTCCAATGAAAGTGATGATTCAAATACTGATACGCGGTAACTCCTGTTTCTTATGATTGCGGTTAAAATCCGTTTTTTAAATTCCGCCGTATCAATATCAAGGATATGGCAAAGCGCAATAGTATCAAGGTTCATTCCTTTTATTTTACCCGGCGTAACCATTAGGTCATAAATTACCGTGTTCCGTAAAATAGCCCTTCCTTTTCTATCAAATAAAATACCCCTGTCAGGATAAACTACCTTTCTAAACTTCCCCTGTTCATCCGCCATTATCGAATACTTGGTATTGAGAATCTGTAAATTAAAAAGCTGCGCAATAATGATAATGCCCATAAGCAGGAACATAAGCATAATTACATTTTTGCGGGATTGATTGAAAGCAGGCACAGATTTTAAAGAGATTTAGCGCTTTGAGAAGTGAAAACGGAAATTTAAACAAAAATAATATGTCTATGCTGTATTAGTTCTAAATCTTTGTTTACGCACAAACAATAGCTCTGTTAAAAAAATAAGTACGAGGCTTACGGCTGCAGAGAGCAGCATTTTTATCAAAAAATATAAATAGCCACCCATTTGAAGTGCTTGTAAAAAAAATAGTAATGAGTGATGCACCACTGTAAGAATGGTAATATAAGTGAAGTAGGGAGTGAATCCCATGCTCTTGGTAGAAGGTTCATTGTAATTACTTTCCACACCTTCCTGGGATATAAGAACATTTATTAAGAAAGGCCGTAAATACGCAATCAGCACACAAGGCGCTGCATGCAAGCCATAGGTTTTTGTAAAACAATCAAGCGCAAACCCAAGCATGAATGCAAGGATCATTACGCTCTTCCGTCCCATTTTAAAAGGAAGCCAAAGAATAAAAAGATAATACAGGTAAGGCGTAGCCAGATGGTGTAAAGGAGGAACATTATTGAGTACAAAAACCTGTATCAATATAAAAAGGCAAAAGCGGATAATATTTTTTACCAGGTTACTCATTTTTTTTCTGCACTTTATTTAAGAGTTGCCGGGCTTCATCTTTTTGAAGATTGTTTATGATATATACATATTGCAGATTATAAAAATTTGCGGCGGTCTTTACTTTTAACGTGAAAGTGCTTACCGATTTATCATTAATGATTTCTGATACAGTGCCGATTAAAAGGCCATAAGGAAATTTATCAGAAAAGCCACTTGTGACAACTGTATCGCCTTTAGCAACCTTTGCCGCTTTGGAAATGTCTTTCAGCGTTACAATATTTGTTTCCTTTGAGTTCCAGATCACACTCCCTGTTTCGCCGCTTTTTTGAAGCTTAGCGCTGATGTTGCTTTGCTCGTTTAGCAAGCTCATAATTACTGCATAATTTTCGCTTACTTCCATTACTATGCCCACCACGTTATTGTTTACATCAATTACGCCAAGATCGCGGTTTACATTCTCTGAAGAGCCACGGTGCACCTGTATATAATTATTTTGCTGGCTTACAGAATTCCCTACTACTTTTGCAGGCATATATAAATACTTCCGTTGTTTTAAGAGTGAATCTATTTTTATAGTATCTATAGCGAGGCGGGAGGTAGTATCGGGTAAATCAAAATCTGCTTTAAGTTTATTATATAGATCAGCATTCGCTTTCACCAAAGAATCATTTGTTCGCTTTAGCTTAAAATAATATTCAATAGTATTCACCTGCTTGCTTATTCTACCGGTAACTTCATTAGCCACACCGGAGTAAACCGCATGATGATAGCGGTTGTAACTGAAAAGCATAAAGAAAGAAATACCCAACAACAGAAGGAAGAAAATAAAATTGAAATAAATCCGGATAAAAATAAAAATGTTACGCATATATACTTCTCCATTCCCCGATCAATTGAGGAGTTTAAAAAGTTGGTTTAAAATATACATAAATTCTTATTGAAAATTCAGGCCTTCTTTACCCAGTTTATCTCATTACAAACGGATAGCGGTCGTAATGTTTCAATGCAAGGCCGGTACCTCTTACCACGCTTTTAAGAGGATCGTCGGCTATATGTACGGGAAGTTTGATTTTGGCTGCCAGTCTTTTATCAAGGCCTCGCAGTAAAGCGCCGCCGCCGGTTAAGTACATCCCACGGCGATAAATATCTGAAGCAAGCTCTGGCGGAGTTGTTTCCAGCGCTTTTAAAATACCTTCCTCTATTTTGAAAATTGATTTATCAAGTGCCTCTGCAATTTCCTGGTAGCTTACCATTATTTGTTTTGGAATACCGGTTACAAGATCTCGTCCGTTTACGGGCATATCTTCAGGAGGGTTATCTATGTCTTTCATCGCAGAACCGATCTGTATTTTAATTTGCTCTGCTGTGCGCTCACCAATTAAAAGACTATGATACCGGCGCAACGCCTCCATTATGTCTCCTGTAAATTCGTCACCGGCAATGCGTATTGACTGATCGCAAACTATGCCTGCAAGCGCTATTACGGTAATGCCTGTTGTACCCCCACCGATATCAATGATCATATTACCCACCGGCTCCTCTACATCTATACCAATGCCCAGCGCAGCAGCCATTGGCTCGTGAAGAAGATAGACTTCTTTAGCGCCAGCCTGTTCTGCACTATCTCTAACTGCACGTTTTTCAACTTCTGTAATACTGCTCGGTATGCAAATCATCATGCGCCAGCTTGGGGGGAACCACGGCTTTTTCGGATAGATCTTTTTGATCATCTCCCTAATCATGAGTTCGGCGGCGTTAAAATCAGCAATTACGCCATCTTTCAATGGCCGTACTGTTCGTATGCTTTCGTGGGTTTTTTCGTGCATCATCAATGCCTTCTTTCCCACTGCTAATATGTTTTTTGGATTATTTCTGTCTAAAGCTACAATTGAGGGTTCGTTTACTACAACTACATCATTATGGATTATAAGGGTGTTTGCGGTGCCAAGATCAATCGCTATTTCCTGTGTAAAAAAATTAAAAAGGCCCATCTTAAAAACTATGATATTGAAAAATTAATAATGGATGCAAAGTTGTAGGAAATAATTCGAATTAACAACCGCAATGCATTCACGTTTGTAAGTTATTATTTCGTGTGAAATCACTCCAATTTTTTTTGATCCGTTTGTTTCGCTTTGATAGTGGAATGCAGCGGCGTGTTTATATTCAACTTATTCAATAAGGCTTTACATCTTTGTAAAAGTGCGATTGTTTTGAGCGATGAGTTGTTAAACTTTTAGTCAATAAACTCGTAACCGATATCGCCACGGTAATACATATTTTCGAAATGAATTTGTTCCAATATTTCTTTAGAAAGTTCAATTGCTTTCGGTAATGATTCTGCCAGGGCAGAAACTGCGAGTACCCTTCCGCCGTTAGTTACTGTTTCACCTTTTTCACTTTTGGTACCTGCATGAAAAACCATTACACCTCCGTGCTCATCTATTTGTTTTGGCGCATTGGGGTTAGAAAGGTATCCAAAATCAATTGGGAAACCTTTTTCGAACTCGAGCGGATAGCCTCCACTTACGACAACTACGGTTGCTGCTGCCATATCATCAATCATAATTTTTTCATTATGTAACTCCTGTTTGTCTGTTGCTATAAGAAGTTTTACTAAATCATTTTTCAACCGGAGCAGCACTACTTCTGTTTCGGGATCTCCCATGCGGCAATTGTATTCAATTACCACAGGCTCATCGTTTACTTTTATTAATCCAAAAAAGATAAAACCTTTATAATCTATATTTTCTTCTTGCAACCCTTTTATAGTTGGATCAATTATCTTTTCCCTTACTTTTTTCATAAAGCCTTCCGTTGCAAAAGGCACAGGACTTACGGCACCCATACCTCCTGTATTGAGGCCTTTATCACCTTCCATTATTTTTTTATAATCTTTGGCTTCAGGAAAAAGCACGTAGCCTTTACCGTCAGTAAGTATAAAAACACTAAGTTCTATTCCATCAAGGAAATCTTCGACGATCATTTTTTTCCCGGCTTCGCCAAATTTGCTTTTTTGTGTCATCAGCTCGTATTCGCTCAAAGATTCGATATGGCTATTACAAATTAAAACTCCTTTACCACCGGCAAGGCCATCAGCTTTAAGCACTACAGGAAGCGCATGATCTTTTATATAAGAAAGTCCGTCTTCATAATTATCTGCAGAAAACTCTTTATATGAAGCCGTTGGAATCTTATGCCTTTGCATAAATGCTTTTGCGAAAGCTTTGCTTCCTTCAAGCTGTGCGCCTTGCTTTGAAGGGCCGGTTATAATGATGTGCCTGAGCAGCGAATCATTTTTAAAAAAATCGTAAACGCCTAGTACCAGCGGTTCTTCAGGGCCTACGAGTACAAGTTCTATTTGTTTATCAATGCAAAACTTTTTTATTGAGTCGAAGTTGGTAATTTCTATATTAATGTTTTCACCATACTGCGCTGTACCGGTATTGCCGGGAGCAATGTATAATTTTTCGCAAAGTTTGCTTTGGCTGATTTTCCAGCAAAAAGCATGAGCCCTGCCACCGGAGCCGAGGATAAAAATTTTCAAGAGATATACTTTAGATTACAAGAGAAAAAGAGCTGCAAGGTAGGAATTTAGAAATTCAATTTTGTTCTAATCAAAAGGCTGGCTTGTTTATTTTTATAATGAAGTTTGTCCAATGGAATTTATCAGTACTTTACAATTTATTAAAATTGCTTTTTAATTATTTAAAATTGAAATTATGCAAGACAAGGTTATTCCTATTACCGATGCCACTGATCTAAAACAGGGTAAGCATCCACGCGGCCTATACATATTATTCTTTACTGAAATGTGGGAGCGCTTCGGATATTATTTGATGATAGGAATTTTCTTGCTATATCTTACTGATACAACCGGCAATGGCGGCCGTGGCCTCGATACTGTAGCTGCCGTTAGTATTGTGGGAACTTATGTTGCCCTTATTTATTTAACGCCTTTTATCGGCGGGCTTGTTGCCGACCGGTATCTCGGTTATACTAAATCCATTTTCCTGGGGGGAAGTTTATTGGCACTTGGCTATTTTATAATTGCGTTAAACGGAAGTAACCTTGTAATGTATACAGGACTCTTTTGCGCAATAATTGGTAATGGTTTCTTTAAACCAAATATCAGCACCTTGTTAGGTAATATTTATAACAGGCCGGATTTAAGGCCTAAAAAAGATGTGGCATATAATATCTTTTACATGGGAATAAATATTGGCGCCTTTATATGCAATTTTGTTGCTGCATTCCTGCGCAATAATTATACATGGGGTTGGGCTTTTTCCGCTGCTGGTTTTGGAATGGTGTTAGGATTGATTTGGTTTGCAATAGGCTTGAAGCATGTAAAGTATGCGGACGTTGTAAAGCCCGTTCAAAAAGAAGATATGCCCATTTCAAAAATCGGGCTATATGTATTTTTGCCTGCGTTAATTGCCGGAGCAATAGGCTGGTTTATTCCCGGAAACATTATGGGTTCCGATTCTAATGATGCTTTCATTTTCGCTTGCGTACCCATTATCATTTTCTATTTTAATATATGGCATACTGCAAAAGGCTTTGATAAAAAACGTATCAGCACTTTGCTGATCCTGTTTGGGGTCTCAATTATTTTCTGGAATATATATAACCAAAACTCAACAGCATTAACGCTTTGGGCTCAAACCTATACTGACCGCGAAGCGCCGAAAGCCGTTCAGCCGGCCTTAAAGCCGTTTAATTTTTTAGAAACCGTAAATACCAAACCAACGGAAGTGCCGGTGGTGGACAACCAATTCCGTGCCGTAGCAGATGCTAACGGTAAAGTACAAACGAAGCAAGGGACTGATCTATATTTTCAAAATTTGCAAAAAGATAAATACCCGCCACCGGGACAGGATTTAAAATTGATTTCTACAGAAATATATCAATCAATTAATCCCTTTTGGATAATTGTTCTAACGCCGTTAGTCGTTGGTTTTTTCGGTTTTCTGAAGGCGCGGAATAAGGAGCTGTCAACGCCAAGTAAATTTGCCTGGGGAACGATCATCGCTGGCCTGTCATCCCTGGTAATGGTTTTTGCCTGCCTTTCGACGGACATTTATCAAAACAAGGTTTCGAGCTGGTGGATATTTTCAAGCTATGGTGTTTTCACAATAAGTGAATTATTTGTAAGCCCGGTTGGTTTATCACTTACATCAAAAGTTGCTCCGCGAAGATTGACTGCACTGATGATGGGCGGGTGGTTTATCACAACATCTTTAGGTGGGAAAATCTCAGGTATCCTTGCAGGCTTTTGGGACCAGTTTGATAACAAAGCTGTATTCTTTGGAATAAGCGTAGTAGCAGCTTTAGTTGCAGGGCTTTTACTTTTTCCTTTAACCAAACGTTTAAATAAAGTGGTGGAAGAAGCGACGGCAATGGATGATTAAAACTCTATAATATAGTTTCATACGTACAAAATTAATTTTATACGTACTTTATGAAAAACGTTATGAAAACAAAACTCACTTTAAGTATCGATGAAGAGAAGGTAAAAAAGATAAAACTTTATTCAAAAAGGGAAGGAGTAAGTATTTCAAAAATTGTGGAAGATAGTATAGATAAAATAATTACCACGCATGCTTCAAAAAAGTTAGATGCGGCTAAATTAATCGGTATTTTAGGAAAAGCTCCAAAGGATTTTAATTGGAAGGAAGAACGTGCAGACTATTTAATGAAGAAATATGGATTATAACTTATTTCTTGACTCTGATGTTATATTGGATATAGTATTACAAAGAGAAGAATTTTTTCAGAACAGTTACCAGATATTTAAGATGGCAGAAGACCAAACTGCCTTACTGTATACTTCGTCTTCTATTGTTATGAATGTGCAATATCTCAGCGCTAAATTTGTCGGAAAGAAAAAGGCTGCTGAAGGAATTAAATATTTATTAGACTTTCTTGATATACTTGACTGTAATAAAAAAATTCTACAAAAAGCCTATAACACAAAATGTAAAGATATTGAAGATGCTGTTCAATATTTTACAGCTATTCACTCGGAACTGATTACTTTTTTTATTTCGAGGAATGTGAAGGACTATACAGAAATTGAAGAAAAGTTTCTTCCTGCTCTTACCCCATCTCAGTTTCTAAAGCTTTTTAAATAAAACCCATATACTCATAGTGGTTCCCAAGAATTTCTTTATCATCAGCGCCAAGCCATTTATTTAAAACAGTTGCGTATACGTTTTTAAAATCAACGGTGTGTTTTAAATCGCCATCATTCAAATCATTGAGATCTGGCATTGCATTAATAATTCCTTTTTGTTTTAAGCCTCCACCAATGAAGAACATATTATTTGCTGTACCATGATCAGTGCCACCGCTCGCATTTTGCGATACTCTTCTGCCAAATTCACTAAAGGTCATAAGCATTACATCCTGGAAACGGTTGTTATCTTTTAAGTCTTTTACAAATGCGCTGATGGCATCATTCAATTCAGTGAATAATCTTTTCTGTTGATTTTCCTGGTTCACATGTGTATCAAAACTTCCAAGGCTTAAATAATAAACTTTGGTATTGATATCACTCATTATGAGCGAGGCTATTGTTTTTAAATTTTTACCTGTTACGGTTGCAGGGTAAATTTTTGATGAAGGATGAAGCTTGCTTTGTTCGAAAATATAATCGGCGCTACTAAGAGTTTCACTCAAAGTTTTGTATAAATAATCAACCGTTTCTTCTTCGGGATGATGTGCTGCATTTATTTCTTTAAAATATTTTTCGTGGCTGGTGTTATAAAGACGCTTTGGATCTTTCA
>JALYYM010000061.1 GCA_030946565.1 Bacteroidota bacterium
AATGAAAGAGGTGAAACTAAACTCACAAGAGTAAAAGAATAACCGCAAAGGATTGTTCCCATACAATAACTGTCAAAGGATTAGGAAAAAGTTTTCAGCAAAGCCTTACGCCTTATTCGGTAACGATTATGCAAACTCAAACCAGTTGGACATTTATAAAATCATTGATGATGTTTATCAAAAAAAAAGTAAAACCATTTATATTGCTTGTATCGCTTTCCATTTTTTCGTTAAACATTTTGTTTGCTCAAAATGTTCACAGCGATAATGGTGATGGCACTTATACCAATCCTTTAATTTCTGCGGATTTCCCTGACCTGGATGTAATACGCGTTGGTGATATGTATTACATGGTCTCCACAACAATGTTTGTATTTCCCGGCGTCACGATTTTAAAATCGCATGACCTGGTGAATTGGGAATATTGCAGCAATGCCGTTCCAAGATTTGATTTCAGCAAGTGTTATAACCTGGATAGCTGCAGCCGTTATGGCCACGGACAATGGGCGACGAGTATGAAATATCATGGTGGAAAATTCTACCTTTTATTTATTACGCTGGATGAAGGCGGCTTTATGTGCCAGGCAGATAAAGCTGAAGGGCCCTGGAAGATTACACATTTACCAAAAGGTTTTTATGACGCGGGATTATTTTTTGATGATGATGCCCGCCCGGATGACCCGTCCGGACGGGGGAAGATTTATGTTGCGCAGGGTAATAGCAAAATTTCTATTACAGAAGTTGATTCAAACCTTGTTGCTATAGGGCCTGATTCCCTCGTTTATACCGGTGATATTCGCAGAGGTCTTGAAGGAACACATGTTTATAAAATCAAAGGGTATTATTATTTGTATTGCACGTATGGTGGGCGTGATGGCATACAGGTGGCATTGCGTTCAAAAGATATTTACGGTCCGTATGAACAAAAGGTCGTTATCTATGATACAACTAAAGGCATTAATTATGGCATACACCAGGGAGCATTAATACAAACACAGACTGGTGAATGGTGGACAATATTATTTGTTGACAGTGACGCCTTCGGCCGCTTTCCATCTTTACAACCAGTAACCTGGGTTGATGATTGGCCAATGGTTGGCGTGAATGGAAAAGCTGTTACCACTTACCAAAAACCAAATGTTGGCAAACCATTTCCTATCACAAATTTTCCAACGTCAGATGAATTTAATGAACCGAAATTGGGTATGCAATGGGGATGGAATCACAACCCTGATTCTACGAAATGGTCGTTGACAAAGAAGCCGGGCCATTTACGATTGATGACTGCCAGTGTTACGAATGATTTTACAATGGCGCGGAACACGCTTACACAAAGGCCATTTGCAAAGCGGGACCAAACTATACCAACTATCGCTACTGCAAAAATAGATGTAAGCAAAATGAAAGATGGCGATATTGCCGGCGTTGCTGTATTCCAGGATCCTTATGCATATATTGGTTTTAAGCAAAACAATGGAAGCAAGTACATTATCATGGTGAACGATGGCAAAGCGATTGATTCAATTGCCATTAAAGCTTCAACAATTTATTTCCGCACCATTGCTTCCAATGCTTCTTCTAAAGCAAGTTTTGAATACAGCACAGACAATAAAATATTCAAGCCTTTGGGTACTGAGTTAATAATGCGATTCAACTTAAAAATATTTACAGGTAATAAATTCTGTTTGTTCAATTATGCCACAAAAGAATTGGGCGGTTATGTTGACGTGGATTGGTTTAGGGTGGAGTAGATAATAAATTAAACCTCGGAGTTTTTATAATTTTTTTAGATGCTGTAAACATGGCTGCTATGAAAAACTATAGTACAAGTGAGTGACACAACGAAGATGCCACAAGTACATTGGCTGGTAACAAAAAAAATTTTATAACCTAACGATGAATTAAAAAATACGATGCAATCAACCAGGGAGTAATTCTAAATCCTGTGCAAGGCTGGACCAATCATGAATCCATTGTTGAGTTTAATGGTAAGTGGTACATTTTTCATCACGATAGGCAACTCTGGTAAAATACATTTGAGAAATGTTAAGGTAACAGAATTGCACTATAATACAGATGGGAGTATAGAGCCTATACGACTTACAGGGGAAATAAAAATCAATATAATGATATAAAATACCTGACAATTAACCTATCAGTGAGTTTTATTAAATTTTCTATGCTTAGTAGCTACATTTTCCCGAAAAGAAAATGCAGCAAAGTTTATCTAAACTCGTTCGAATGTAAAGGGAATGATAATTATTGAGCGATACTTTTATAAGTATTCATTTTAGATTAATTTCCCTTTTAAGAAATATGAAATTAATAGATACGCATACGCATCTTTACCTCAAAGAATTTTCTGGTGATATAGAAGAAGTAATGCAGCGGGCTGAAGCAGAAGGTGTTTCTCAATTCTATCTTCCTGCCATTGATAGCGCTGAAACGGTTAATATGATTGAGTTGGAAAAGAAATTTCCGGGCAAATGCCTGGCAATGGTGGGTCTTCATCCATGCTCTGTAAAAGAAAATTATAGAGATGAACTTAATAAGGCAGAGAAATTATTGGGTCAAAGAAAATTTGTGGCAATCGGCGAAAGCGGCCTTGATTTTTATTGGGATAAAACTTTTATTATTGAGCAATATGAAAGTCTACATGCACAAGCTTCATGGGCGCTTCAATATAATTTGCCTTTGGTTCTTCATACACGCAGTGCCATGCAGGAGACTATTGATGTAATTAAAACGTATAATGGCAAAGGGTTACGGGGCGTGTTTCATTGCTTTGGCGGCACGCTGGAAAACGCGAATGAAATAATTGATCAAAACTTTTTATTGGGAATAGGTGGTGTGCTCACCTATAAAAATTCCGGATTGGCGCAGGTTTTGAAAGAGATAGACATGAAATACCTTGTTTTGGAAACCGATGCTCCTTATTTAACGCCGGTGCCTTTTCGCGGCAAAAGAAATGAAAGTAGCTATTTAAAATACATCGCACAAAAGCTGGCGGAGACAAAAAATATTTCTATAGAAGAAGTAGCGGAGCAAACAACAAAGAATGCGGAAAATATGTTTTTGATTAAAAAAGAGATTGACTTATGAATAAACGATTTTATAGAGCTTTAGGGATTAGCATGGTGATAATATCCCCGGTAATTATTTATTTATTTAAGCAACAAAAAAAGATCCCTAACACCACCAACAACAAGCTGCTGGCTTTTATTACCAAATCGCTGCAGTCATCGAAGGTGCCTAAAGTGAATGTAGAGAAA
>JALYYM010000066.1 GCA_030946565.1 Bacteroidota bacterium
AGTTGCTGTTGCGACGAATACACGCCATAAGTAACTGCCTGCTTTTTTTCCTTAAGGATTGAAAACAACAGAGTGAAGTTTTCATAATCTTTTTCTGTTACCGGCGAATAATCTTTTGTCTGTTCTTTCGCAATTCTTATAATATTTTCAACAGGAATATTTGTTTGCACTTTGTTGCCAGCTTCCTTTGCACGCTTGATGTTTCTTGCATGACTCTTGGCATACTTAGCTGAAATAATTTCATAAGTATTTTCAAGTGAAAGAATATAATTTCTTCTTTCGTATATCTCGTATCCTTTTAACGCAAACAAGTTTTCTTTATTCAAATAAAAATCCCAATACTTAAATTTTTGCGGAATAGCATCAAGGAAAGATTTTACAATTTCTGCAGAAATATTGTTTCCAAAAACTCCGAGTGAAGCGGTAAAAAATGGTTGATACAAATAGTATAATCCATATTTTTTATTCCATGTCAGCGGCATCACCATTTCATAATTACCTTCGGCGTTGATTGATACCAGTGCGTCCCATTGGCGGCTCATCGTATCAAGATAAAATGAGTAAGCATAAATTAAACTATTACCTGCAGCATCTATACAGAGATCCCATTTTACCTTATCAATATTTTGCTGTGGCAAATATGCGATGTTCAATTTTTTTTATTTGATTAATGAATGGATTACAACCCTGGCTGATTAATGATTCTGGAGAAGCTGAAATTTTGTATGTCGATGCTGAATGAAATGTTTTTCCAAAAGCGTTTGTTGGGTATTGTTGATTTAAAATAATCATAATATACCTTGCTATAAAGAAGCGGGAAATAAATATTGACGAGATTCTTTAATACAGATAATTGTAAGCCCGCGTCATAAATAAATTTACCGGTCGGCGCATCTTTTTTCCAAGCTTCCGCATAAGTGCCAACATCTGCAAAAACTTTTAAAGGAAGATTGAATGGAAGGACTTGCAAAGGATTGAATTTTTTTGGAAAGTCTGTGGAGAAATTGGCAGCGGCTAACCAGTCATCTGTTTTTCCAATTTTGCTATTGAGCAGATCTGTCCTCACTTTAAAGCCGCCATCTCTTATCATCAGTTGTTGAGAAGAAAATTTTTTAAATTCATTTCTTCCATAAAAATAGTTGCTGTAAGTATAGTCTTCATAGCCGTTGGCGCCACTCATGTTCAAATGATACCTGTCAGTTTCATATTGCTTACTTATCGTTTTATCTCCGGGATAAATAAACTTTCCGCCGAATAAGCGCAAGTTCATTCCGCCACCTTTAGCATAATTAAAATAATAATTTCCTTCAAAGGAAAGCCTAACAAAATCTTTGGCTTGCTCACCTGTGAGTGTGGCGCTATAAGGATATAAGGCGCGGTTATTATTGGTAGAAAATTTTAATTGATTTAAATAATGAGTAGTTTTTGGATAGGAGATAATCTCGGCTTGTATACCGGTATCCCTGGTAAAAAGCAAACTTGTTTCTTTTATAAAATATGTTTTCCATTGAATAGAATTGGTGACGCTGCTTAATGCATTTTTATTTCGAAATACGAGCCTTATTGAAGGAACAAGTTTAGAAAATCCAAGAAAGTTTTTTGCACCTGTTGAATCAGTGTATTCATCCACATTGAATTTTTCAGCACTTAGCGAAAGCTCTGCTTTTCGTATGAAGCCATAGCTCATAATGTTATATCCTGCCTTTCCTATTCCAACGAAATCTTTAGTGCCAGTGGCGTACATTGGTGCTACCAGGAAATGAAATGAAGGCTCAGGCAATGTATAATTATGTATAAGCCCGCCAATCATGAATTTATCATAAAAATTTATTCCTACAGCAGGTGCGATAAAAATGTAATTATGTTTATCTGTTTCTTTAAAACTTATAAATGGTTTTATAGCGACGTCCTTTTTTTCAGAAGCTTCCAGTTTTCCTTTTTTGTTTAATAATGCAAAAACTGAATCAACATTTTTGCCACTGACATCCTCTACCACTTTTTTAAAATCTTCCGGATATGGATGTTTAAATTTCCACCTGTTGTAGTATGCATGAAGGCAACTGTCAAATAGCGGCTGCCCAACATAATCTTCAACCGTCTTCATCCACTGTCCTGTTTTGTAATAGGCAACTTCATTATAGTTTAAAAGAGAAAAGTTTTCTGAACTGGTTTCGATAGGCTGGTCTGTTTTAGCCGCCACTAATGTTCGGAATATAAGATCGTTCGCATTTTCAGGTGACCTTGATTGCATGAATTTTCCGGTTGAAGGAAGGTCTGATTGGTTTGGATATTTTATAGCTTCATACCTGTTGTCAAAGTAAGTATTCATGCCTTCATCCATCCATGGATGCGTTCTTTCATTGCTTGCAAGAATTCCATAGTTCCAGTTGTGCCCAACCTCATGTTCAATCGTAAGGTCAAGTTCTCTCTCCGATTGTGTCGGCGAAATACTTGTAATTGTAGGATATTCCATGCCTCCGCTGAATCCCATTTTTGCCTCAACCGCGCTTACAACTTTATAGGGATATTCGCCAAGCCATTGGCTTCTTGTACGCACGGCATCTTTTATAAACGCAATATTATTTTTCCAAACAGCTTTTCCGCCGGGTGAAAAAAATGAATAGGCATCAATAATTTTTCCTGAGTGCAAGGCGAGCGTATCATGTTGTACAATAAAATTTTTATCTGCAAACCAGGCAAAATCGTGTACATTATCCTGGATATAGTTTAATGTTTTAACCACCGAAGGAGGAATTACAGCCGGCATAGATTTTACAACTTCCGGCTTTTTATTTTTTGAAGAGATAGTTTGTTTTTTGACGGTAGATTTTTTAACCGCAACTGGTTGGTTTTTTGTTTTTGCTGATTGCTGATTGCTGATTGCTGATTGCTGATTGCTGACAACTGACAGCTGAGGGCTGGTTGCTGACAACTGATTGCTGACGGCTGATTGCTGAATGATAATTTTTATTTGATCACTAACGCTCATTGCTGCTCGGTCCTTCAATCGTTTTATTTCTTTTACATTTTGCAACTCTCCTGTGGCTGCAACAATATAGTTTTCAGGCAATGTTATTTGCACATTATAATCGCCAAACTCGCTATAAAATTCTCCCTGGTCAAGGTAGGGCACCGGGTGCCATCCATTACGGTCATAAACAGCCGGTTTAGGATACCATTGCGTTATTTGATAAGTATTGCCAACGTGGCCGCCTCTTGAAAAATTAAAGGGAATTTTTTCGTGAAAGGGTGTAGTTATTTTTATGGCGTTTCCCGGCGCAAGCGCAACAGGCAAAATAAGTTTCGCTACATCAATATAGATTGGATGATCTTCCAATGCTGCGGCAATTCCATTTACGCGAAAGTCCAGCCGGTTTATGTATCCGCGTTTATCATTATCGCTAAAGTAAAAATCTGTTCTGCCGGTTTTTAGTAGCTGTTCGCTAAAGGCTGTACGGTCATTTTTATAAGCATTAGGCCAGAGAT
This sequence comes from Bacteroidota bacterium, assembly GCA_030946565.1. The sequence continues at coordinate 3,487 of JALYYM010000066.1, forward strand.
GAAACCAGATGTAACGAAGTGTATCAGGAGAGTTGTTTGTGTAATCAATTATTTCATAGCCATCAAGCGTGTTGGCAACATCGCTTAAGGTTACATCTATTTTATAATTTACCTGCTGTTGAAAATAAGGTTGCTGGCAGAAGGCATTTTGCAATAGGAACAATAAAAGAAAAAATAGCAAAGGTCTTTTCAAAACTGATATTTCACCAAATATAAAAAATGATTAGAAAGAAAGTGATATGCCACGAATTAGCACGAATAAAAAATGTAGCCACTCCAAAGGAGTCCTATGGATGGATTACACAGATTTACATGGAAAATAACAAGGCAAGATAACCAGTCCTGGTGTTGTATAAAATGAGTATTTAATCAAAGCCAAATAGAGTGAAAAAGATTCGTGGCAAAGAAATGTGGCCACAGATTAAACAGATTCCATAGAAATAGCAAAAAAAATCCGTGACAATCTGTGCAATCCGTCCATAGGACTCCTTTGGAGTGGCAACAAAAAATCATTTTCCTTTCCCCAAAAAAATAATCCTGATGGTATGAATCATGATTTTAAAATCCAGCGCAAGCGAAATATTTTCAATGTAAATAATATCATACTTCATCCGCTCAATCATTTCTTCTACATTTTCTGCATAGCCAAACTTTACCATGCCCCAGCTCGTAAGGCCAGGCTTCACTTTTAAGAGCAATTTATATTCTGGATGATCACGGCTTATAAGATCAATATAATATTTCCTTTCGGGCCGTGGCCCTACGAGGCTCATTTCTCCTTTTAAAATATTCCATAATTGCGGTAGCTCATCAAGCCGCCAGCGGCGCATTATTTTTCCCCACGTGGTAATTCTTTCATCGTTATCACTGCTAAGCATCGGGCCGTTTTTTTCAGCGCCCACCATCATTGAACGGAATTTGTAAATACAAAAAGGGCGGCTCTTATACCCAAGGCGTTCCTGCTCAAAAAATATTTTTCCATCAGACGATAATTTTGTCCTGATGGCTGTATATACTATTAAGGGCGACAAAATTATTAAGCCAATTGCCGAAAATAAAATATCAATTAGCCTTTTAATGTTTTGTTGCCATGTATCCATCAGGCCCGAGTGGATTTCAATAAGTGGTGTTCCCATCACATTTGTTGTTCGCACTGCGCCACTTAACAGGTCTATTTTATCAGGCATGATTTTTACATTCACTTCCTTCTCATTAATGAGTTGTAAAATTTTCTCCAGGTTAAAACGCTCCTCTCTTTCAATTGCAATAATTACTTCGCTGATATTATATTCATCAATGGCGTTCTCAATATTATTGGTATCACCCAAATCAGGAATGAACTTTGAAATTGCATCAGTTTTATTGTATCCGGTATTTATAAATCCCCGCATTTTATAGCCTGTTTTTTCTTTATTTATCGTAATGGAATTGTATATCTCTGCGGCACTATTGCCGCTGCCGATTATAAGCGTATTGAACCAAACTTTTTCTTCCTGTAATTGCTTATGGGCTTTTGATAATAATATAAGCCTGAAAAAATAAACGAGACAGAATTGTAAAATAAAAAGTGTAAAAAATTCATCGTAGTAAACGGGTATATTTTTCCGGCTGCTATAAACAAGGATAACAAAGAACAAAACGGTGCAACCAAAAAACGTAATATTAAAAGTTGACAATAATTCAATCAGCCTTGACTTATAGTAAATTCCCTTGTACACGCCAAGTAAATGATAAAGTACCAGCCAGCAAAGAGGTATGATGGATAAGCCCGCATAAAAATACGTGCCTGCATCGAATACACTACCCGTGGTTGTTTTGTGCAAGTAATAAAATATTATCCATGAAAGTGCTGAAGCTATAACATCGCCCGATACATAAGAAATTATGTGCACCTTTTTTCCCAAGTTCTCTTATAGGATTTTTTGTGATCAGTTTACCTGGTTGCGGTTAATTTTATCAAGAATCAAATGAGCAACTTCCATTGCACGCAGTCCATCTATTTCAGATACAACGGTTGATTTATTATTAATAATTGCATCAACAAAGCTTTCGAGCTCCAGCTTTATTGCATTGTTTTCTTTTATTACAGGGGAAGCAATGGCAATGGTTTTTGTTCCGGTATTTGTTTCAATATCAAAGGTGAAAACATTTTTATCTGAAGGCGATTTATATTTTATCACCTCTGTTTTTTTATCTAAAAAATCTATACCGATATAGGAGTCTTTTTGAAACAGCCGCATCTTGCGCATCTTCTTCATACTTATGCGTGATGAAGTAAGATTTGCAACACAACCATTGTCAAATTCAATACGCACGTTGGCGATATCCGGTGTATCGCTTAACACATTTACGCCATTAGCATATATATTTTTTACACTGCTTTTTACCAGGCTTAAAATAATATCAATGTCATGTATCATCAAGTCAAGGATAACGCTTACATCAGTACCGCGTGGATTGAATTGAGATAAGCGATGCACTTCCAAAAACATTGGATTGAGGTCATAATCTTTCAACGCAAGAAAGGCAGGATTAAATCTTTCAACGTGGCCTACCTGGAATTTTATATTAGCTTCCTTTGCCAACTTAACAATCTCACGCGCCTCGGCCATAGTGTTAGCCAGCGGCTTCTCTACAAATACATGTTTGCTTTTCAGAATGGCCATCTTGCACAATTCGTGGTGTGCAGTGGTAGGAGCAACAATGTCCACCACATCACAGGCATCTATTAGTTCTGCTGGATCTTCAAATCTTTTTAAGCCATATTGTTCAATTATATTTTTAGCATTTGCATTAGAAGGATCGAAGAATCCAACAATTTCGACACCTTCAATTTCTTTCCAGTTATTCAGATGGAATTTGCCAAGATGCCCAACACCAAATAAGCCCAGTGATAACATAGTTTTTATTTAATTCAGATAAAGATAGCGAGTTGGAGCCAAGTGACGGACAAGGAACATCAATAAAACAAATATTTTATGGATGTATGAATGCGAGTGTATGAAGACTAATTAGTGAACACGAATTAGTGACAGTGCTTTAATAAAAAAGCCCCATAAAAAGGGCGATAAATATTATTAAGAAGTTTGGTTCAGCAGCCTGGAATGCAACAGATAATTTGTGTTAGGACTGTATAAAAAAAGACAGGAGCCGTTCTTAATTTTTTCTATAATTGGCTTATATATTTTTGGTGAAAGTGCCGGGCATCCAAGACTGCGGCCAATAAATCCCTGGCTCTTTACTATATTTTCATCAACGTAAGCAGCGCTGTGCATCACAATTGATCTGCTGTATGCATTATCATTAATGCCCTTTTCCTCGCCTTCAAGATGAAGGGAAAATCCATGAGCTCCGTTGTAGGTATCTTTTGTTATGTAAAAGCCAAGACTGCTTTTGAAACTCTCCGGGTCATTTGAAAATTGATCCGCAAATTCTTTACCCGAGTTACGGCCATGTGCCACATAAGTATTAAACAATAATTTGAAATTTTTAAGGTCAATAACAAACAATCTTTTCTGGCTTGAAGGCAATGAAAAATCAACTATTGAAACTATATTATCGTTGGCTATTTTTCCTGCTTCGCATAAAGCATTAAAACCTTTTAATGCTGTTTCGTAAGCCATTTTTGACAGACCTAATGTTTGCAATTTAAGGCTATCATACACCGAAACTTTTTTTACAGGGGATACTATTTCACTACCATTAAACAACGCAGCATTTTTAGTAATCACGGGCGATGAAGATGGCATTGCCGGATAGGGCTTCATCTTTGCAAATACAAAAGGCAAGTGAATTAAGAATATAAATGCAGAGCCAAGAAAGACATGAAATTTTTTCAGTGATTTGTTCATTCAACGTTTTTATTCAATGTTAAAAAATGAGCTTACGCAAAATAAGCGTTCTTTTATTTCCCTGAATTTTTGAATTGGTGAGACCGCTTTGATATTGACATGAACTATGCATCAAAACGGATTGCAAATATACCTTGTAATGCTTTCTCATCCTATCTTTTAGGGCTAAAATTTTCCAACAAAAATCTTCTTTATAAGTTCTTTAACAGCAGCTTGTACTGGAAAGAATTTTCATGTATCAAACGAAAAAGCCTGGTAAATTATTGTGGGTAATTTTCAAAACAATGCGCCTGGCTCTGACAATATTTTCTGCTCCGTTATGGGTTTTTTAATTCTTCTTTTACAACAATATTCCGGTTACTATATTTTTCAATTCCGCTTAATATCCATAGAGAAAAAAGGAGCCACATAAGCCCGATGCTGAAACCCGCAAGCACATCACTGGCATAGTGTACACGAAGATATACCCGGCTAACGCCGATCACAATTATCAGTGATAAAAGCGTTATAGAAAGAGGCCATTTTACCCATAAAGGCTTAGTACTTTGCCACACAATTAATATAAGCAATCCATAAAATGTTACCGACATCAGTGCGTGCCCGCTGGGGAAACTATATCCTTTTGCCGCTGCCAGCAAAGGAGTTAAGGGACGTTCGCGGTGAAAGATCAATTTCAAAATAAACATCAGCAATAAGCTGCTTAGCGCAACGGCCGGTATTCGTATGGAATTCCAGCGTCTTTTTTTTATGAATAAAAACCAGGCGGTCAATAAAAGGTTTGCCGGAATTAAAAATATATGCGTGCCAAGGAAAGTAAAAAAACGCATTATGCTCGTATGGACATTGCTTATGTGCCCCGAGATAAAATTAAAAGCATTTGCATCAAAGGCATGCGTATTACCATGAAACACCATGCCGGCAATAAAAATAAACGCCAGCAACGCTGCGGTAAAAACGCCAAGCAGTATAAAAACTTCCAGGGAAAATAGTGTTGCTTCGGCAAAAATTTTTTTAAACCTGTCCCTGATATACCTAATCATAATTGCTGTGTAAACGAAATTGTTAGCATATTATTTCAGCCCGCATCAATCAAAGATACGCCACCTGTGAAAGTGAAGTTTTCACAATTGGAAATTTGAACAAAGCTTTTGTCCTTTGAATGAGATACAATCACCCGGTCTGTTCTGGTATGCGTGATTGTCAAAGCAATATCGCTATCGTTATATTTGTAAGAAAAATTTATAACCACGCTATCGCCCATATTGAACAGCCCAATAGAATACCTTAAAGGTGTGGGCCCTCAGAAAGCAGATCTTCTAAAAAAAGAAGCCGCTATTTTCATCTTTAATGATTTACTCGAATATTTTCCTTTCCGGCATATTGATAAAACACAGGTTACGCCCATCAAAATGATCACTGCCGATGCAGATTATATATTGGTAGCGGGCAAAATAATGTCTGTTGAAACGTTTGGAGAAAAGAGGGGCAGAAGGCTTGTTGCCACACTATTTGATGGTACAGGGGAACTTGAATTGGTTTGGTTCCAGGGGATCACCTGGATCGAAAAAACATTGTCAGTCGGCGCAAAGTTTAGGGTGTTCGGTAAGGCGGGTTTCTTTATGAACAGCCTGCAAATAACGCATCCGGAGATGGAAATGATAACGGAAGCAAATGCGGAGGCTAAATCTTTTTTAGAACCTGTTTACCCAAGCACAGAAAAACTGAAAACGCGAAGCCTCGGCGGCAGGCAACTTGCTAAGCTTACTTCTGCGCTTTTACAAATGATTACCGTAAAAGACATCCCGGAAAATCTGCCCGAATCATTAATTAATAAATACCGGTTGGTAACCCGGTACGAGGCTTTTTGCCGCATACATTTTCCGGCTAACCAGGATGAATATATAGCCGCAGTAAAGCGATTAAAGTTTGAAGAATTATTTATTTCTCAGCTGCGATTGGGGTTGCTGCGTTTCAAGCGCCATTCATTTTCCCGGGGATTAGAATTCAAAAGTGTTGGAAATAATTTCAATGAATTTTATAACAAACATCTGCCCTTTGAGCTAACCGGCGCCCAAAAAAGAGTAATCAAAGAAATAAGAAAAGATACAGGAAGCGGGCGCCAAATGAACCGCCTGCTGCAGGGTGACGTGGGTAGTGGCAAAACGATGGTTGCACTCATTAGTATGCTTATTGCCGCCGATAATAATTATCAAAGCTGCTTTATGGCGCCTACCGAAATACTTGCCCGGCAACATTTTGACAGCCTTTCATCCATGCTTGGAAGCATTCCATTAACTGTAAGAATACTTACAGGCGCCACTTCTGCAAAAGAAAAAAGAGAAATACTTGAGTTATGTGCGCAAGGTGAAATACATATTTTAACCGGTACGCATGCTTTGATTGAAGATACAGTCCGGTTTAAAAATCTTGGGCTTGCGATCGTGGATGAGCAACATCGTTTTGGTGTTGCACAAAGAGCAAAGCTTTGGAAAAAAAATGAAGTAAGCCCGCATGTATTGGTAATGACGGCGACGCCAATTCCGCGAACGCTTGCGCTTACAGCTTACGGCGAGCTTGATTATAGCATTATGGACGAATTGCCACCGGGAAGAAAGCCGGTAACTACTGTGCATCGTATGGAATATGCCCGGCCGCAGGTGATGGATTTTATTAAAAGTGAAATAAAAAATGGCAGGCAGGCTTATATAATTTATCCGCTGATTGAGGAGTCTGCAAAGCTCGATTTTGAAAACCTGATGAAAGGATATGAAGAAGTAAAAGCCTTTTTTCCGGAACCGCAATATTATATAAGTATGGTGCATGGGCGACAAAAGCCAGCACAGAAAAATGTGAATATGCAGCGCTTTGTGAACGGTGAAACACAAATAATGGTGTCAACAACCGTGATTGAAGTTGGCGTAAATGTGCCCAATGCAAGCGTGATGCTTATTGAAAGCGCAGATCGGTTTGGCTTGCCCCAATTGCACCAGTTGCGAGGTAGGGTAGGACGAGGAAGCGATAAGAGCTATTGCATTTTATCCACCAAGGTTAGACAATCTACTGAGTCAAAAAGGCGTATAAAAATTATGTGCGAAACCAACGATGGTTTTAAAATCGCAGAGAAAGATTTGGAGATAAGAGGCCCTGGTGATATTGAAGGCACGAAACAAAGCGGCGTATTGAACTTTAAGCTGGCAAATATTGTTGAGGATAAAATAATTTTGGAAGAAGCACGGATCACTGCAGAAAAAATTATTAACGAAGATCCTGAACTTTTATCTCCGGAAAATAAACGGTTGCACGATTTTTTGCGATTACAAAAAGAGAAGACTGCCTGGAGTAAAATTTCATAACATTGAAAAAATTATTTCTCTGTTAATAAGCTATTAAATAAGTTTTGATAAATTTTAATTCGAAACTTGTCATGAGAATCTTTCGTAAATTTAGTTCCTGGTTTCAATATCTATTATCGGTTCCCGTTTAACATTTTTAGGACATATTTCATAATCATAGATTAATTAGTCGCATTGAGAACTTTAAAGCCTGTACACACCTGCATTTTATTTACAGCCATTACCTTTTTGTGTGCTTTTCAATCATTCGGCCAGGTTGAATTTATAGAGAACAAAGGCCAATGGAACAAGGAAATTAAATTTATGAGCCTTGCAGGAAGCGGTTCATTTTACCTTCAGCAAAATGGCTTTACGATCGCCCAAAATAATCCCGCCGATGTTGAGAATTTCAAAACACAGCGCCACCAGGAATCTTCTGCAAATACAGACGCAAAAGTAAATCCGGTAAAAGTGCGTGCCCATGCTTATTCAGTAAAATTTCTTAATTCGCAGGTACCCGAAATAATTCCTGATAAGGCCATACCAACCGTAAATAATTATTTGATTGGTGATGATAAAAGCAAGTGGGCCACCGATTGCCGCATCTTTCAGGGAGTAACTTATAAAGATGTATATCCCGGAATTGACGTGCGGTATTATGCCGATGCGGGAAGTAATTTGAAATATGATTTTATAATTCACCCCGGTGCCAATGTAAATGACATTGCCATGAAATATACCGGCGCCGATAAAATAGCGGTTAAGAATAAAGAACTCGTGATATCAACTTCAGTAGGAGATAATAAAGAGCTTTCTCCTTACACCTACCAGGTAACGGATAACAAACGCGAAGAACTTGAATGCCGCTATGTAGTAAATGGTGATGTGGTAAAATTTAAAGTAAAAAATTATTCCCCCGATAAAATTTTAATCATTGATCCTACTGAAATTTTCTTTAGCTACTCCGGAAGCAGGGCGGATAACTGGGGCTTTACCGCGACTTACGGCCCTGATGGTAGTTTTTATGGTGGTGGTATCGCCTGGGAAAACGGCTTTCCTACATCTACCGGCGCTTATGATAATACATTCGGTGGCGCTTATGATATTTCCATAATTAAACTTACACCGGACGGTGGTAAATTAGTATATGCAACATACATAGGCGGCAGCGCAGAAGATCAGCCGCACAGTTTGATTGTTGATCCACAGGGTAACCTGGTAATTGCGGGCAGAACAAAGTCACCAAACTATCCAACAACAAATGTTTTTGGAAGGGGAGGTAAATGGGATATAATTGTAACTAAACTCAATGCAGCGGGCAATGGACTGATAGGTTCTGTAAGAATTGGCGGTACTGAAAATGATGGTGTAAATATTGGTGATGAACAATCTGCCCCCGCACTTAATTCATTGAAGAGAAATTATGGCGATGATGCCCGCAGCGAAGTCTTGTTAGATGGTGCAAATAATATTTATGTAGCATCCTGCACGCAATCCACAGATTCTCTAAGCTTGTCCGATGACTTCCCAACTACATCTGGCGCATTTCAAACAAAGCCCGGCAAAAAACAAGATGCGGTGGTTCTAAAGCTAAATCCAAATTGTAACAATTTACTTTTCAGCACTTATATTGGTGGAAAAGAAAACGACGCAGCTTATGTTTTAAAGATTGGCAACAACAATAATATTTATGTAGCCGGGGGCACGGCAAGCAATGATTTTCCGGGGATATCATCCGCAGGCGTTATCCAATCAACTTTTGCCGGAGGCGTATGCGATGGGTTTGTGGTTGAATTAAATAATACAGGAACGCGGGCGTTGAATGGAACTTATCTTGGTACAAAATCAGCGGACCAGGTATATGGTATAGAGACTGATAAATTTGGATTCATCTATGTTACGGGTTTGTCAGAAGGAGATTGGAAAATATTTAATGCGGCATACTTCGTTACCGGGGCCAAACAATTTATTTCCAAAATAAAATCTGATCTGAGTGATTATGTTTATTCTACTGTATTTGGCAGCCCTAATGCTAAGGCGCCCAACATTTCACCTGTCGCTTTTTTAGTTGACAGGTGCGAGAACGTTTATGTTTCAGGTTGGGGTGGCAAACCTAATAACCCTTTTCTCGGAGGAAATGTAATTGGTATGCCGGTAACACCCAATGCCATAAAGGCTAAAACAGATGCTACAGGAAGCGACTTTTACTTTTTTGTTTTGGAGAAAAATGCCACCTCGCAATTGTATGGAACTTTCTTTGGCCAGGATGATCCTCCCAATGGTGGCTCAAATCCGGAAACATTCGGCGACCATGTTGATGGCGGTACCAGCAGGTTCGACAGGAATGGAGTGATCTACCAGGCCATGTGCGCCAATTGCTTCAGAGGTGTGGCTTTTCCGGGTACGCCCGGATCGTACTCCAAAACAAATAATGCCACGGCAGGCGGTAAGTGTAATCTTGGTATGTTGAAAATTGCCATGAATTTCGCCGGCATACAAGCAGGCTTGAGGGCATCAATCAATGGTGTTCCTTATGATACCATTGGCTGTGTTCCATTGACAGTTGATTTTTCTGATACCATTCAAAGAGCGAAGCTTTACTATTGGAGTTTTGGCGATGGCAGCGGCGATACGACAACCGTCCCAAACATCAGCCATGTTTACAACACCACCGGTAGATTTTTAGTTCGGCTTGTTGCGATAGATAGTGCTACATGTAATATTTCTGACACTGCGTACACAACCATTCGTGTGGGTAATAATAAAGTTAACCTTGATTTTATTTCAAATAAGTTACCACCATGTACAAACCTCAGCTATATCTTTACCAACACTTCATCACCAACATTTGGTGGTTTTAATCCAAATACTTTCACGTGGGATTTTGGTGACAATACACCGGCAGTAACCCAAAGCCAGGCGCCGCCAATTATTCATAATTATGCCGGGCCGGGTACCTACAAAGTGAAGTTGTCAATTAGTGATACCACGTTTTGTAATTCACCCGCAGATACAATAAAGACTGTCCGGTTATCGCCACAAGTAAAAGCCCAGTTTGCCACGCCTCCTAACGGATGTGTTCCTTATACTGCTGATTTCGTAAACAATTCTTTGGGCGGCCTCAGTTTCTTCTGGGATTTTGGTGATGGAAGTACTTCCACACAGGACAATCCGTCTCATTTATATGCTGTTGTTGGCGCCTATGTTGTAAAACTAACAGCCTTTGATTCTTCGTCATGCAATAAAGTAGATTCAATAGCTTTTACAATTACTGTAAGCGCTATTCCTTCTGCGGCATTTACATATAACCCTAATCCCCCGCAGGAAAATAAGTTCACCAATTTTGTAAATCAGTCTATGGGAGCTTCAAATTATGTGTGGAATTTTGGAGATGGCGATACAAGTATCGAAGTAAACCCCTCTCATATATTTCCTGCGACTGCGACCTATACGGTATGCCTGAATGCAGCAAATGAAGCTGGTTGCAGCATGGATACTTGCGTGGATGTGCGGGCACTTATTAAACCATTGATAGATGTGCCTTCGGCCTTTACGCCCGGCAGGTTTGGTGTTAACAGCCGCATTAAAGTAGAAGGATTTGGCATAGCACAAATGCGATGGACAATTTACAATCGCTGGGGCCAAAAAATGTATGAAACCTCCAGCAGCAAAAGTTCGTGGGACGGTACCTTCAATGGAAAGCTTCAGCCCGTGGACGTGTATACATACACGTTAGACGTTACTTTTTCTGACGGTAAAAAATATAGAAAGACCGGTGATATTACTCTATTAAGATAATTATGAATCCATAATGAAGAGATGTATTAAAATATTGTTTTTCTTTTTGACAGCATGTTCCTTTGTTCAGAACAGTATAAGCCAGGACCTGCACTTTTCGCAGTTCTTTAATAATCCGCTTCTCACCAACCCCGCTAACACAGGCTTTATACCAGATGCTGATTATCGATTAGGCGCATCTTACAGAAATCAATATTCTAATATTATGGCTGTTCCATACAAAACGATTTCTGTGTATGGCGATGCGCAGGTATTAAGAAACAGGATTGAAACCGGTTGGCTTGGGCTTGGTGGAGTCATATTGCGTGATGTTGCAGGTAGCGGCAGTTTAACCTCTACAAAAATATATGGCTCTCTAGCCTATCATCAGCAATTAGGCCTGAGCAGTTTGTTGACTGCCGGATTCAATGTGGGCTGGGCTAACAAAAGAATTGACCAGAGCAAACTCACTTTCCCTGATCAATTTGACGGTAAGTTTTTTGATGGCACACAGCCTACATCTGTAATGCTTACAAATAACAGTGTTAGCTATTTTGATATGCAGGTTGGAATGAACTATGCTTATTTTCCGACGGAAGATATTTATATAAATGCAGGCTATTCCATTCATCATGTAAACCGGCCGAAGGAAACTTTTTTTGAAACAGATAATACAGTTGATGACAAAATTTCGATGAGACAAATAGCTTTTCTCAATGGTATTTATAAAGTAAATGAAGATGTAATCATTAATCCAAATATTTATTATACCACACAGGCAAAGTCCAGTGAATTGGTGTTTGGCCTCAATGGCGCTTATAATCTTTCGGGAGATGGCGCCAAGCAAATAATCGGCGGATTGTACTACCGGTTTAACGATGCAGTAGTGCCTATGGTGGGCCTGGAAATAAATAATCTCCGCTTTACCTTTAGTTATGACGTTACGACTTCTTCTCTCAGAAACTTCAATCATTCTTTAGGAGCTTCGGAATTTAACCTGCTCAAAAAAGGATTCTATAATGAGTTTAGCGGTGATAAACGTCAATCATTATGTCCCTCATTTTAGTAGGAGCAATGCTTATCGTTCAAAGGGTAAGATAGAATGGTTCCCTTCAATTTATTTCAAATTTCCGGGTGTTTATTTTTATCTTTCCCTCACGTAGGGAATTCCAATACTTATAGAAAGTTTAATCATTGCTATGAGTTAGAAAATTACCAGCATTAAATATTTATCATTTTGTAATTAATTTTTATGAATAAAAAGATTGCCATTATTGGTGGAGGAAATTTAGGATCTGCCATTGCCGAA
>JALYYM010000092.1 GCA_030946565.1 Bacteroidota bacterium
TACCCTTTTTTTGCAATTGATGTGGTACACGGCGATTATGAAGAGGAAAAAGACAAGTTCATTGGCAGGATGGAAAAGCTGGATCTCAGCAAGTTCATAAATACTGATTCATTTTCTGAAGAGGATAAATATATCTTACAGCAGGCCCGCAAATCACAGCAGGTTGAGATAAACAAATACTTAAACAGGAATTCTCCTTTCAGCGGCTTTTGGGAAAACATTATACATAATGAAAATGAAGAATTGCCTGAAGAAACAAAGATGTTGATTTCAGAATTTCTTCATCCCAAACTCAAAAAAATATTTGATGCAGGAGAAACTAACAGGTACCTGTACCTGCCGGCAGGCAAAAAGTTTACAACTGAAAACCTCGAACCGGTTTTCATAGCGCAGGAAAAGCCAACAATTCATTTTAAAGTGTTGCAACAGCAGCAAAGTTACAAATTGGAATGCTTTGTGGCGATTGGCAATGAAATATTAAAGGCATCAGATAACAGGTGGGGCAGCTCGCTAATGTTTTTTCATGATGCCGAGTTCTCTCTATGGAAATCACCCGATGAAGGCCTGGTTGCAGAGAAATTTAAAAATCCTTTACTTATAAATGCACCAGAGTGGCCGTCTTTTTTGAAAGATATAATAATGCCATTAACCGGCAGTTTCGAAGTAACATTCGATAAAAACCTGGTACGTGAAGTAAAAGAAGGCAATCCTGACATTACCGTGATGCTGATGGAGAAAGGTGAATATTTAATGTTTCAGCCGACTTTTAGTTATAAAAATTTCATTGTAAAACCCGGTTCGAAAGAAACGATTATTGTTCCTGAGGGAGATAAAGTTTTAATGGTTAAGCGTAACAAACCGGCGGAGGAACAATTTGTAAATAAACTTGCCAGCCTTCATTCGCAATTTATTTCTCATGAAGCGGGAAGCCTTATTTTAAAAGGCGCTGATGTTTTAAAAAATAATTGGTTTTTCCTTTTTGTAGATGCCATGAAGGAAATGAAAATTCCTGTGCATGGCTTCGAAGCTTTAAAGAATTTTCGTTTTAATACATCAAAGCCGGCAACCAAAATACATTTAAGCAGCGGACTGGATTGGTTTGATGCTAAAGTAGAGCTTACATTCGGTGAACAAAGAATTGGTATTTCGGAAATAAAAAAAGCACTCGCAAACAAGCAATCCTTCGTTCAGCTTAACGATGGCTCGCTGGGAATTCTTCCTGACGAATGGATAAGCAAATATGGCCTGCTCTTTAAAGTGGGCGATGGACGCGAAAATAAATTGCGCCTTTCAAGGTATCACCTTAGCGTGATTGATGACCTGTATGAAAAAAGGGATGAAGAAGAATTATCCTTACAACTGGATGAAAAATACGAGCGCCTCCGGAACTACAAAAGTATTCCTATAGTAGATATGCCGCACGAGCTTGAGAGTAGGTTACGGCCATACCAAATATCCGGCTATCATTGGCTTAATTATCTAAACGATGTAGGCTGGGGTGGCATCTTAGCTGATGATATGGGTTTGGGTAAAACCGTACAGGCACTAAGCATGCTTAGCCACTATGCTGAGAAAGAAGGCGCTTTAAAAGCGCTCGTTGTTTGCCCCACTACACTTATTTACAATTGGGAAAATGAAATAAAGAAATTTACGCCATCGCTTACCTGGCAAATACACCATGGCAGTATGCGCACGAGGGATCCAAAAGATTTTGAAAAAAGCAATATCATTATTACGACTTATGGAACGCTGCGAAGCGACATACAACTAATGATGAAATTTTTATTTGATTATGTGGTGCTCGATGAATCCCAGGCTATAAAAAATCCGGCATCAAAAGTCACGAAGGCTGCTTGCCTGCTTACCGCCAAAAACAGGCTTTGCATGAGTGGTACGCCTTTGCAAAACAATACTTTTGATATATACGCACAAATGAATTTTCTAAATCCCGGTTTGCTTGGAACCGTTGAATTTTTCAGGAATGAATTTTCAACTCCTATAGATAAATTAGGTGAGCAGGAACAAAAAGATCATTTAAGAAAGCTTTTATATCCATTTATCTTAAGAAGAACAAAGGAACAGGTTGCTAAAGATCTTCCGGATAAAACGGAGACAATACTCTTTTGTGAAATGGAAGATGAGCAACGGGAGATATATGAAATGTTTCGCAATTCTTACCGCGATAAGATTATGGGCACCATTGAAGGGCAGGGAATTGGCAAGTCGCAATTAACGATTTTGCAAGGCCTGATGAAGCTGCGGCAAATATGTGACAGCCCTTCTATTTTAAATGAAGAAGAAAAATATCCTAACCACTCAATAAAGCTGGATGAACTCACACGCGAAATAACGGAGAATATTGGCGAGCATAAGGCACTTATTTTTTCCCAGTTCCTGGGCATGCTTTCTTTAATAAGAGAAAAGCTGGTGGAAAATAATATACAATTCGAATATTTTGATGGAAGCACTCCTCCGCATGAAAGAGAAAGAGCCATACAAAATTTTCAAAACAATGATGACTGCAGGGTTTTCCTGATATCACTAAAAGCAGGCGGAGTGGGCCTCAACTTAACTGCGGCAGATTATGTATATATAGTAGATCCGTGGTGGAACCCGGCTGTTGAGCAACAGGCTATTGACCGTACTCACCGTATCGGGCAAACGAAGAATATTTTTGCTTA
>JALYYM010000103.1 GCA_030946565.1 Bacteroidota bacterium
TAAAATTATGAAAAAGGTAACGGTTTTTGAAACGGTTCACGCACATGCGGCGGCAATTGATATTGGCGCCGAAAAGATTTTCGTATCTCCTGATGGATTAGATGTTGTCGGTTATGATACGTTCACATCGGGCTATTATCAATGCGTTGAGTGTCTTCAGTAAAAGGGAGTTACAGAAAGGCAATTATGCTTGAACAAAATCTGTGCATGTGGGAGACACACGAGGAGCATTTATTGGTAATAGACAAACGCATAGAACTCTTGCTTCAGCAGTTAAGTAAGGGAACTGCCGCTAAACGAGAGTAAGCCAAAACCCATACGGCACCACGCACCAAAGGTAGAAGGATTACATGAGATGCTGCTGCGCCTCTATGGAGTAAATGTCAGCAGTGTATCAGGGCTAAATGATTATACACTTTTAAGATTAATAGGGGAAACAGGAGTGGATATGTCAAAGTTTGCTACAAACAAACACTTTGTAAGTTGATGCGGATTATCGCCCAGGCATCATCAAACCGGCAAAACAAACAAGCGGGTAAAAGGAACAAGATGTAATAAAACCGGACAAGTATTAAAAGAGATAGCACAAGGCCTTATCAACAGCAAACACATCGCTATCGGCACTTTTATAAGAAGGATAAAAGCAAGAAAAGATTCAGAAATAGCCATTAAAGCAGGAGCCAGAAAATTAGCTATTGCATATTATGATATTCTTACAAAGGGAATTGATTACGTAGAAGCTGGAACAAAGAAATATGAAGAACAGATTGTAAAAAGAGAAAAAGCAGTACTACATAAATTGGTAAAGAAATATAATATGACTGTAATTGATTTACAGGTAGCTTCCTAATTTGTGATTGGCAGTCGCCGAACAAATCTTAATCTGTAATAAAATTACTGGCGACGAAGCAATCTCCTTGCATTTGTATCTCTCATGGGATTGCCACAAAGTTTCGGAAGGTTTTCTTCAAGTCAAAACATTATGCTCGAAAACTTTTCTCCTCCAACGGAGTCCTTCGGACAAAGGAGCCCCTTGGGCGCAATGACGCCATGAGTACAGGATTGCAAACGGGTTTTGAAACTAAACAACCTACTTATACCCCATTGCCTGCAATTGAAATAATTCCGCATAGCGCCCATCTTGCTCAAGTAATTCTTCATGGCTGCCCACTTCTATTTGTTCGCCATTATTGAGAACCAGAATACGATCAGCCATACGAACAGTTGAGAAGCGATGCGAAATGAGCACCGCAGTTTTTCCTTTGGTAAGCTCAGCGAAGCGCTGAAATACTTCGTATTCGGCACGGGCGTCCAACGCACTCGTGGGTTCGTCAAGAATCAATAATTGTGCGTCTTTCATGTAAGCGCGAGCCAGGGCTACCTTTTGCCACTCACCACCACTAAGTTCTACGCCATTATTAAAACGCCGACCTAATGCCTGGTCATATTGGCCGGGCAATTTATTTGCAAGAAGATTAGCTAAACTTTTTTCCGCAGACTGCTCAATCAAAGTTCTATTGTGTTGTTCATCAATATTACCAACAGCAATGTTTTGCGCAAAGCTCAATTGGTAGCGCAGGTAATCCTGGAAAATAATTCCTGTATTTTTTCTTAACTCAATTATATCATACTCGCGAAGATCAATACCATCCAGCAATATGCGGCCTTCCGTAGGATCATATAAGCGTGCAAGTAATTTTACCAAAGTTGTTTTGCCTGCACCATTTTCACCAACAAGGGCAAGCTTCTCGCCGGCTTTTAATGTAAAGCTAATGTGCCTATTGGCCCACTTCTCGCTATTGTGATATTTAAAACCGACATTTTCAAAAGTAAATCCTTGCTTAACAGGATTTGGAAAAGGAAGCGGATTTTCCTTTGCTTTGATCTTTGGTTCTATCTCAAAGAATTCAAAAAA
Source organism: Bacteroidota bacterium (assembly GCA_030946565.1). The sequence continues at coordinate 1,916 of JALYYM010000103.1, forward strand.
GTCACGCAGGTAAATAGCGCCTTGCGACACAGATGTAAATCTTGATAAAATATTTTCCAGCAAAGATCTCAATTGCCTGAACGAGCCGGCAAGAAATGTAAGCGTACCAATAGTAAGTGCGCCTTCTACAGTTTTTAAAATCATTACAATGTAGGCGGTGTAATAACCGGCGCTGCCAAGCAAAGCAAATACAGTTCCCCACGCCGCACGTTTTGTAGATAATTTTTTATTATCGTCATAAAATTTATTGCTCAGTGTTTTAAAACGATCAACTAAGAATCGGGATAAGCGAAAAAGTTTTACCTCTTTAGCGGTCTCATCGCTTGCGCCTAAATAGCGCATATAATCAAGCTCGCGGCGCTCCGGCGTTTGGCCGCGGGTAAGCGCATACGTGCGGTCATTAAAATAACTTTCTCCAAGAAAAGCAGGCACTATTGCCACAAGTAATAATAAAATAAGCCATGGATTAAACGCCATTAATCCCGCAGCCAGAAAGGCCATCGTAATAAGATCCTGCACCTGTGTTAAAACCTGTGATAATAAAATGGTGCGCCCAATAGTTTGCTGCCTTGCCCTCTCAAGCTTGTCATAAAAAGCAGAATCTTCAAACTGGTCAAGGTCAAGCGTATCGGCATGCTCCATAATCCTTACCGAAGTATAGTTGGAAAAAAGATCGCCGAGTAAACTATCTACTAAAAGAATTGCACGGCTCAGAGCATCAGAAAATATAGCAAGTGCAAACTCTGCAATCACCAGTTTCCACAAATAACTATGATCAGGGGTGGCAATTTTATTTAAAGTAATTATTTCGTCAATTATCAATTTGCCAATATAAAGAATGGCTACAGGCAGGGCTGAACGAAGCAACCGCAAAATACCGTTGAGAATTGTATACCAATGATTGGTTTGCCAAACTAATTTGAAAAACCGGGGAAGATTTTTTAGCGCTGCGAACTTTTCTTTTAAGGTAATACTGATGTCAGGGTTCGGTGGTTTCGGCCGTTTTTCATTTGCCATGCGTACATTGATCATAAGGCAAAATTACGCGAATGTGCTCTCAGCAACTAACCAGGAAATAGCAAGGCGTTAATAATCGTTATGGGTAAACGAAGTAATTTTACGATCAATGGTTCAATGACTGGTTAATTTTTTTATGAAGACGATTTTTAGCAGCTGGCATAATTTCCTCTAAACTCATTGCCCGTTCGTATCCTGTTAATAGATTGTGGGTTTTTATTGAAAAGTGTAGTGTAATTTTATTATACTTTTTAACCCAAAACTACTCTCATGATAAGGAAACAATTATGCAAGAGGTACATTTTAGCTGTAATTATCCTCGCGGTTTTTTCACACTCATCAATTGCACAAGTAACTACTGCAACCCTTAGTGGTATTGTAACAGACCCAAAGGGAGCTCCGCTTGATGGCGCAACAGTTACTGTAGAATTTCCCGAAGCGGGTATCAAACAGTCATTCGTCACAAAAGCTGACGGACGCTTTACTGTGCCTAATTTAAGAGTGGGAGGCCCTTATAAAGTAACAGTAGATTACGTAAGTTACCAGCAGGCAGTTGTTGAAAATATTTTTCTGGATCTTGGCCAAAACAATTCAATTGAAGTGCCGCTTAAAGAAAAAAGTCAGCAACTTGAAACGGTGACTATTGCATCGGGGTCTGCAGTATTTGATAATAAAAGAACAGGCGCCTCTACAAATATTAGCAACAAGCTTATAAAAGCTTTGCCAACCATTTCAAGATCAGCAGATGATTATTTGCGGCTTACTCCGTCGGCTTCTGCAACCTTCAACGGGCTTTCTTTTGCAGGCCG
>JALYYM010000104.1 GCA_030946565.1 Bacteroidota bacterium
TGCAAAGAACATTCACCTGCCTGGTCGCATATCGGGCAATCTAACGGATGATTGATCAATAGAAATTCAACCACACCTTTTCTTGCATCAATTACTTTTTCACTGGTGATATTTTTTACTACCATTCCATCCATCACATTCGTTCTGCATGATGCCACGAGTTTAGGCATCGGCCTTGGATCAGCCGTTGAACCAGATGCCACTTCCACCAAACATGTCCTGCATTTTCCACCGCTTCCTTCCAGTTTGCTGTAATAACACATTGCAGGTGGCGCTACTTCACCACCAATCATACGTGCCGCATTTAGAACCGTTGTTCCTGCAGGCACATCGATGGTGATATTGTCTATGGTTACTTTAAATAATTTTTGTTCTTCAGGCATTTATTAATTCGTTTATATCAACCGTATAATTTTTTTCTTTTAAAAGTTTAATCCATGTTTTTAATTTCAGCATTGATCTATTGTTACTCTTTTCAAGCTTTAAAAATAACTCTATAAATCTTCTATCCTTGATTGACGCCTGCGCTTTTGTAATTCTCTTTAATTCTTTCAATTCCCGAGGCAAATCAAACTCAATAAGTATATCTATTCCCTCCTGCTTACAAATTTTTAAAATCCACACTTCCATCGCCGGATTTACTTCTATGTAATATTGATGCCGTTCTTCATGTTTATATAATTTTAATTCATTCTCAATATTACTAATCTCAATAAACTTGCTTAAATACTTTGCCCGCTTCTTATCATTGTCAATTATTGCTAAAGCAAACTTATCTTTTAAACCATATAATTCCATTTCATTACTCACTGCAAAACAACCATGTTGATGATTGTATCTGCTATTTTTTTCCGAACGCACTAAGGTCTGAACCAACATGGTGTCTATGTAACACTCAGGCACTATGTGGTTGTCCATATTTATCTAAATAAGGTTCAAGGTTAAAAAATAAATCAATGCCATATTGGGCTACTTCAGTGACCTGATTATCGCTTAATCTTTTAATTACTGTTTCTCCTTTATCATAATCCACTACATAAATAGCCAGATCATCTTCAGCTTCTTCAATAAATTCGGTAAGAATGTAAGGACTATGAGTTGCGATAAAAAATTGGTTTGTCTCATCAAAAATTACATCAGTTGTAAATTTTTTTACATATGGAGGAAACATATGTGCTTCTGGCTCTTCAAATAATAATATAGAATCTTTATTACTCCTTATAGAAGCTTTGTAAAAAATCAATCTTTGTAAAGTATCAGCTACTAATTCAAAAGGAATGGAAAAAATCCCTTTTTGAATCCTTTTCAATATTGATAATTTTTGTTCTCTAAAATCAAAAATTAATTCTAAATCGTAAAAAGAAAAAAGTTCTTGCACTTCTTTATATAATTCTGAATTATTAAAAAGAACACTAAATAAATTTTCTCCAAATGGATGATTTAATGACCAATAATCTTTACCTGCATGAATAATGTTTTTCCGGTATTCGTATTTAAAAATACCTGACTTTTTACTATCGGTTAATCTTATAGGAGTATTACCAGAAAAATTATACACTTTTTTATCTGATTCATTGACATCATAACTTGCAACTATACCAGCTTCTTTTCTATCAATTTTAAATTCAAGTGCATCATCGTTGATTTTATCAAATCCATATTTTTCTCGATCAACTTGTATTGATACACTTAATTTATCAAACTTAATTTCTACTAATGCCCTATTAATATCATTAATTCTAACTTCACTCTTTTCCTCAATATTTCCATTAAAAAAAAACGTAGTTAGATTTTCAAGCCGCACAAAATCTAGAAAATTGGATTCATTTTTACGAACTGAAAATAAACTCAACGCCTCCAAAATATTACTCTTCCCCACATTAGGATAACCAATAAAAACATTAATTCTTTTACAGCCTTCAATTTTTTGATGGCGTATGGATTTAAAGTTTTTAATTTCTATCGTATCTATTTTCTGCATTTATTTTCTTCAAGCTTTTGCTTCTTCCGGTAAATTATATTTCGGTAAAATAAAATTCTCAAATTGTCTTGCAATACTTAAAGCCCTGGTTGCATCATTAAAAGTAATGTCTTCGAATTCATCAGGATAGCGTGAGTGAACATAATTTACGCTAACCCATGCCAGATCTTCTTCAAATGGTAGAAACGCCTGATCATAATTTTCACAAGTCTTGCACAGAGTTAATAAATCATGTGTACGAATAATGGCTGTATTATGAAAAAGTAAAAATGCTTTCAAATATTTTTCAATCGATTGCTGACTATGCATTAAGATCGCTCTGTAAACAAAATGTTTTTCTTGCACTAATTCCCTGGCTACCAGCAAATCATTTTTTGCCATTTTAATCCATGAATTAAAATCATTGCTATCGCTCATATAATGTTTTTGCATTTTGCAAAGCACTGTACAGAAAAGAATACTTATTTTCTTTTAATTCCGCATATTCATTCAAACTATACATCTTAAAATCTTTCGGGAACAAGAGATTAGGCAACGCCGTTTTCATATTCAATTTTACAAGAGTATCTATCCTATTTTTTTTATCTAATGTTTCATTTACGATTACTATAATATCTACATCACTATGTTTATTTGGCCGTCCTGCTGCATAACTTCCAAATAGCAACACTTTTTCTGGCTGAATTTCTTCAACAATAATATCAGCAACTTCTTGTATCTGTTTCCTTGTAATCATCGAAATTTTTTACGCTGTTACCGCCACTTCCAA
>JALYYM010000161.1 GCA_030946565.1 Bacteroidota bacterium
TGGCGTACCTATTGAAACTGTTTCAAAAATGCTTGGGCATTCCTCAATAAAACAGACACAGCATTATGCTAAAATATTGGATTTAAAAGTTAGCGCTGATATGCTTTTACTAAAGCAAAAGCTAGAGTTACGTTACGAGCAATAAAAATTATTCAATAATAAAAAACCGGTACATTTTAAAAATATAAAGATGAAAACATTGAAAAATACTTCTTTCGTAAACAATTTTGAAAGTCTGGCAACAACTATTCAACAGACTAATTCTTTTTTCCTGGATAAAGTTCAAAGGCAGGTGAATACATCTTTAACACTTCGCAATTGGATTATTGGATACTACATTGTCGAGTATGAACAATCTGGTAAAGACAAAGCAGATTATGGATTAGGCCTGTTCAAGGCAATTGCGAAAAGACTTATTAAAATGGGAGTAAAGTCGTTACAGGAACGTAACCTTTACCTATGCAGAGATTTTTACAGGGCTTACCCTCAAATTTTGCAGACACTGTCTGCAAAATCATATTTAGTTGATTTTAAGCCATTTGCAATATTGCAGACAGTGTCTGCAATATTGCGAGAACCGGATGAGTCGGCCAATCTGAATCTTTTGCTGACTAACCTCAGCTTTTCCCATTTTATTGAGCTTTTAAAGGCTGATACTGATGTTAAACGCCGGTTCTATGAAGTTCATGCTATTCAAAATAATTGGAGCGTGAGAGATCTAAAACGAGCCATTGAAAGCCTTTTGTATGAAAGATCCGGACTCAGTATTGATAAGGAAGCTACACTGAAAAAGCATAATGTCCAAAATGATGTGAAACCGGAAGATGTATTTCGTAATACTTATTTGCTGGAGTTCCTGGAGATGGAAGAAAAGCCTTCTTACAGTGAATCTGATCTGGAAGAAAGTATAATTACTAACCTGCAGAATTTTTTGATTGAAATGGGAAGGGGTTTTTGTTTTGAGGCCAGGCAAAAAAGAATAACATTTGACAACAAGCATTATCGCATCGACCTGGTTTTTTATCATAGGATCTTAAAAACCCACATACTGCTGGACCTCAAAATAGGTGAGTTCGATCATTCAGATTCCGGACAAATGAATGTTTACCTCAATTATTATAAAGACAACGAGTTCACCAAAGGTGACAATGATCCCATTGGAATTATTTTATGCTCTGGTAAAAATGAGGCATTGGTAAAATATGCCACAATGGGTTTGCCACAGCAAGTATTTGTTTCTAAGTATTTAATCAATTTACCTAGTGAGAAGGAATTGAAGAAGATTATTGAGGAGGAGAAGGAAAAAAGATTATAGTTTTTGGTTCCTGCTTAAATCCCATATAATTGAAAGCATAGACTGGCCTTTTTTTTGCCGTTTAGGATATCAGAGTTAGCTACAGGCTGCGGTAAAAGCTACCTGGCCTGCGCCCTTGGTCACCAGGGCTGCTTCCAGGGATACAAGACAACTTACCTTGGAATGAACCGGCTTATAGAAAAAATTACCTTGTCCAAATTAGATGGATCATACATCAAATTACTAAACCATCTTGAAAGGCAAACACTCATTATAATAGATGATTTGGGTTACAAAATCTCGGACAGGAAGTACGTCTAACACTGTTACAATTACTGGAAGACCAGTATGGTAAAAAAAGTATCATCGTAACATCGCAGCTACCAATAGCAAAAAGGTATGACTATATTAATGAACCAACTCTCACTGATGCAATCCTTGACAGACTGACAGCCAATGCTCATAAAATCGAACTTAAAGGAGAATCATTGAGAAGAAAAAAACTAAAAGACTATCAATAACCATTTGTATTTTTAATCATCATTTAGCTCTTACATTTATTGCCTGCGACGCAGGTGGGTCAACATCCCGGAAAGGTGGGTCAACATGCCCGGAATTTACATAAAATGTCATTAGCCATGATCTCAGCCTTATTTCTGCGCCTGTTGGATAGTCCGAATACGGCTACTTTCTCTCCGGATTTAAGTACAGCGAAATGAACCTGCGACAAAGAGGCTGATGCGATTGGTTTTTCTTCAACACTCTGAAATATTTTTTGCAGGGGTTGCGAAAGCTCTTCTTCAATTATTTGCTTGCTTCATTAAAATCAAATGGTGGTACATTTTCCTGAAGTTTTTCCAAAGCAGTAATATATTGAACCGGCATTATGTCCGGGCGGGTGCTTAATATCTGCCCGACTTTGATAAATACAGGTCCTAATTCAAGCAAATCCGATACGAATTGGGACGGCAGCGATGAATTATTTTTTTCCTCATCACTTAACGGTAAAAATTTTTTAAAAGCTATGTGTTGCTTAATTCCCGTTTTTATTATTTTCCATTTCGTAGTCATTGATTTACTAATAAAAATATATGATCCTCACCTTGCCGTTCACGAAGTTTGATAACTTAAACTTTAAAGCAAAAACCAGTTACTCAGTCAAATCCTTTTCCATCGAAGCATTGTATTCTCCACGCCTTGCTGCTGCATCCATTTTAGCACGTTGATATAATAAGTTTTGTGCTTCTTTCACATTGGCTTCCTTTCCTTTCCAAACATCTAAGGCGGGCTGTTGAATAGCTCTTGAAAAAGAAAAGGTCACTATCCACGGCAAGCGGTTTTTGAAATTTGTATGTATCGCATTCAGATGTGCTGATGCGTCTTCCGGTGATTGTCCGCCGGATAAAAATGCAATTGCAGGCACTGCTGCCGGAACAGACTCAAGCAGGCAATTCACCGTTGCCTCGGCTACTTCATCAATAGTATTTCTTTCAGCACTTTTGGTTCCTGCAATAACCATATTTGGTTTCAAAATCATTCCTTCCAAAACAATTTTGTATTGATACAATTGATAAAAAAGAATTTTCAGTGTGTGCACTGTTACATCAAAAGATTTTTGCAATGTGTGATCTCCTTCCATCAGCACTTCGGGTTCTATGATCGGAACGATATCCGCCTCCTGGCATAACGCAGCGTATCGCGCCAAAGCGTGCACATTCGCTTCAATACATGCTATAGTTGGAATGCCTTCACCAATCGTAATCACCGCCCGCCATTTTGCAAAACGTGCACCCATCTTTTTATATTCATCAAGGCGTTCGCGTAAGCCATCCAAACCTTCAGTGATTTTTTCACCTGGAAAACCTGCCATTGGTTTAGCTCCCGTATCTACTTTGATGCCCGGGATAATTCCGTTCTTAATTAATACATCTATCATGGGTACGCCATCTTTAGTTTGCTGACGAATGGTTTCATCATACAAAATAGCGCCACCGATACTTTCATGCAAACCCGGTGTGGTAACAATCAATTCACGGTAACTGCGCCGCATCTCAATGGTCTGCGGAATGCCCTCCGCTGCAAATCTTTTATTGCAGGTGCCGTTGCTTTCATCCATCGCGAGCAAACCTTTATTGCCTGCAAATAATTCATTTACGGTACCTATCAAAACGTGTTTATCCATTGCTATATATTTTAATAATCTAACTGCTTAATGCTAGTTAGCTTTTTGAGAAATAAATCTCTTACAAAGGCGTGCTCCTGGTTTTCCGTCATTTATCTGCGTGAATGGTTTCTATTTAATAATAATTTTATTGAAGTGCATACGCTTTTAAATATTCAGCGAGCTGTTGCTGGTTTTTATTATGCATCATGCTTTCACCTTTTTTTTAATAGCCCTTTTTCTACGCAACATGATATGCCTTAATTATACTAACAAAATCGCGTGATTTTAAAGATGCGCCACCAATCAGGCCGCCATCAATATCAGCCTGGGAAAAGAGTGTCGCTGCGTTTTCAGGATTGCAGCTTCCTCCATATAAAATTGTCATTTCATCCGCTATCTCCTTGCTGTATTTAGCAGCTATCTCGTGCCGGATAAATTTGTGCATTTCCTGCGCTTGCACTGGTGAAGCCGTTACTCCTGTACCTATTGCCCAAACAGGTTCATAAGCTATAATAAGTTGGCTAAAATCGGTTTTGTTTAAATGAAATATACCCTCAGCCAACTGGCGCTTTAAAATATTATATTGTTCATTTGCTTCGCGTTCTTCTTTTGTTTCTCCAATACATACAATTGGCTTTAATAAATGCTGTAAGGCTCTATCCGTTTTTTGCGCTACAAGTTTGTCTGTTTCATTAAAATATTTTCTTCTTTCTGAATGACCTACTATGACATATTCAGCACCTGTTGACGTGATCATTGCAGCAGATATTTCACCTGTGAATGCACCACTTTCTGCCTGGTGCAGGTTTTGTGCTCCGACTGAAATTTTAGAATAACTTTTTGATAATTCCGCCAACCTGTGCAAATGGATAAACGGGCAGCAAACAATAATTTCCTGTTCACCGGTCACTTCATCATTTATACAACTGATAACTTCACTAAACAAGCTCAATCCTTCATAATAATTTTCATTCATTTTCCAGTTTCCGGCAATTACTTTTTTTCGCATATTTTATGTAAAGATTTTCGAGGTTACTTACTATTATACGTTGGCAGGCCTTTTGGCCTGGATGCCAAAATAATTTGTGCCGTAGTCATTTATTTATTTATTAATCATTCAAAAATTTCACTTACCCGGTTTCGTTACCTTCCATTTCCAGTTTAGTATCTCCGGCAGGTCTTTGCCATGCTGATGCACATAATGCTTATGTTCGACCAATTTATCTTTTAATTGTTGTTTCAGGTAATCGCCTTTGCTGCCTAATTGTGGCAAACGGTCTATCACATCAATCACTAAATGAAAGCGGTCTATGTCATTCTGCACACGCAAATCAAAAGGCGTAGTAATCGTACCTTCTTCTTTATAACCTCTTACATGCATATTGTGGTTGGTTCTTCTGTACGTAAGCCTGTGAACCAGCCATGGATAACCATGAAAGTTGAAGATGATGTGTTTGTCTTTAGTGAAAAGCGAATCGTAATCATGCTCACTCAGCCCGTGAGGGTGTTCCGTATGTGGCTGCAGTTTCATCAGGTCAACCACATTGATTACTCTTATTTTAATTTCGGGCAGGTGTTCCCGTAATATTGAAACGGCTGC
>JALYYM010000173.1 GCA_030946565.1 Bacteroidota bacterium
ATTCGTGCCGGCATCCTTTCAAAAGTAAGCCTTTCACTTATAAATTTAAAAACACTATATCCCTTTACCTTCAATAAAAATTCTTTATTAATCAGGCGATAGAATTCCAATACCTTACATGTCTTGCATCATAAATAATTCCATCTTCCTAATCATCATTCGCTGAATTATACTTCAGGTTTTGCAGTACTTCCATTCCTAACCACTTACGTTTGTGCAAGGCCGGGTTTGGATGTTTTTCAACCGTCCTCGTATTCATTGGCTGGGTTGTATCTTCTATCTTTTCTATCTTAAACCATATAACTTTTGCGTGGTAATTACCATTCCTTTTATATACTTCCACGGCAACACTTTTTTCTACCGTTATCCATTTACCAATTATTGCATCTTCTTTACCAACATGGCATGCTGAAGCAATATCGCAAGCATCATCTTTGGTTATGCCGGCTATTTTTTCAAGAAGTGGCTTTGTAGCAAAGACCAGGGTTAGTAAAACACATCTGTAACTACTCAATAAGTAAAGCATATTTATGGAAGCATGTTATTAATAATTAAGTAGAGCTCTTTTGAAAAGGGGCTGGGTATTTAATGTTGACGCTTGCATTTTTCGACCCCTGGGCGCTATTATTAAGTGGAGCCTTTCCAATTACAGCTATGGCTGGTTACGTAATAAGTATAAACAGCACAAGGCTAATAGCATCATAACTTCTGCACCTAACCATGTACGTTATGATGGCAATGTAATAACCATTGACGACTCGATATGCAATGTGCTGGATGTCGTCGGCGTGAATGAATATCTTGGCTGGTATGTTTTAGAAGGCAATAATTTTTTTACTGCAAAAAGCAGGTTTGTTGGTAGGGGAAAATGATTTTCAGAAGGGACATCCCTTCAAAAGGGCGCCACTTCTGAATTCGTGTAAGTCGTATAAAAAATCGTGTTATCCACCCATCACTTCAATTCCTTCATTTCATAAGTTTTAACGGCTAAGAATGTAAGTCCCGGATACACGGTGCTCATCCGGAAAAAGTACCTTAGAATAATGCAAGGTATCCTATCAAATTTCCTGAATATCATTATCTTTATTTTCAATATAATTTATGCCAGCCTCAGAAATTTCAGGTAATTTTTAATTCACTTTTTTTATAATTAAATTTTAAACAAATGAAAGTTTTAGTACACGGGCATACCAGCCCAAAAAAGGTTCTGCTGCAAGTAGCATGTATCGCGTTGTTATTATTTTTTGCCAGCTGCAAAAAGGAGCACGAAAACCCGGTGTTCACTATAACTACGGTTGCTTCAGGTCTCGTAAACCCTATGGGTGTTGATGCAGACAAGAGGGGCAACATCTGGGTAACAGAATCAGGAACTGCTAACAACGATGCCAAAGTGATAATTATAAAACCCAATGGAAGTAAGTATGATGCTGTTGTAAACCTGTCATCAATTATCAATGAAAATTCCGGGGAGATACAGGGAGCCGGACATCTTCTTTTGGATAACGAAATGTTGTATGTTCTTTCCGGAAATTACCTTTATAAAATAAATATAGCAGGCTTTAAACCGGGCGACACTCCTATAGATGGCACCACGCTGCCTTTCGAAGATATAGCTGCGTTTGCAAAATCATATCCATGGGTGAATAATGCAAACGACAGCCATCCCTATAATTTAATGAAAGGGCCTGATGGCGACATCTACATCGCAGATGCGGGTGCCAACGCAATTATACATCGCAAAAGTGCAGGACATTATTCGGTACTGGCAGAGATTCCCGGCTTTGTTAATCCCACACCTGTAGGGCCGCCGCAGGTGCAGGCCGTGCCAACCGGCATTGTTTTCGACGGCCACGATTTTTTAGTTTCAACTCTAACAGGATTTCCTTTCCCCGCAGGGCTGGCTGTGGTTTATAAAGTTTCCCCGGGTGGCAATGTATCGGTTTACCAGCCTGGCTTTACTACTTTAGTTGACATTGCCAAGGGGAATGTTTACGGTCATATGCTATTGCAATATGGCGCTTTTGGCCCTACTGGTTTTATTCCAAATACCGGGTCGCTCATTATGGCTAATGGTACTTCCTCTACAATACTTACCAGCACGCTCAATTTGCCTGTAGGCATTAAGCAGGTAAACGGCTTTACATGGTATATAACAAGTATGGGAGACGGAACAGTCTTGAAAGCTACCTACAACTAGCAGCGCTTAGCGTAATTTAAACGCAATAAAAAATAATGAAATATGCCGGACGCAGGTGCCGGCTTATTTTTTTTAAGCGAATGGGAAAAATTCCTTCGTACTGGTCAAGGCTAAATGAATTTGTTTGGAGTTGCTCCCCGCACAGGCGCTTCCGTTCTTACTTCAATTCTTTCATTATCTCCTCTACCGCTTTCGTAATCTGCGGATCGTTGTTATTCATCCTGTCTTCAAAAGTATTTTTTACATAGATGTCCGGCGACACACCGTTAGTCTCCAGGTTCTTTCCATCCAGTGTATAGCAACCCCACGATGGCAACCTAACGGTAGAGCCATCTACCAAACGTTTTGCTGAAGTAAAGATGATCCAGTGATAGGTTTCTGTGCCGATGATCTTTCCAAGCGCCAGTTGCTTAAAACCTTCCGCCGTCATTTCACCATCACTCAACGTTTGTTCATTCGTTAATAAAATAATGGGTTTGGCAGCAGGCGCAAAGTTAGGCTGCGGGCTCATCTTCCCATTGCGGTATTTCCATTGCAGGTAGGGGCGCTGCGATAAAAATTGTAAAACTTTATCATGCACATTACCGCCGGTATTGTAGCGCAGGTCAAGTATCAAAGCCTTGCGCTGGCTCACCGCATCAGACACCATATCTTTTTCAAATTGATCGAGCGCATCTTCACCCATGTTCTTCATATACACATAGCCGATTTGCTTATTGCTTAGATCGTCAACGCGTTTACGGTTAGCGTCTATCCATTCATCATACAATTTATCCTGCATGGCATTATAGGCAACAGGATGAATTTTTATTTTATATTCTTTTGCTCCGCGCCGGAAACCTAACACCATTTCATCCGGAACTTTTGTTTGCATAAAATAAAACTCACGGTTTTGCGCAGCGTCAGTTTTTACGCCATCTACACTTATCAGCTCATCACCTTTTTCAATTTTGCCATCCGTAAGGTCAGCACAACCATTCCTGATTACATGATCTACAATGTATGGATGCGCATCATCAAACATAATACCCGCGCCCGCGGTGACAGACGTGTAAAAAGTTTTTTCATCTGTACCAGCAGTAGAAAATCCATAGTGCGAAGTGTTTAATTCGCCCATCATATTATTGAGCAATACCCTGAAGTCGTTCCTGTTTTGCAACTGTGGTAAAAAAGATGCATACTTGTCGCGGATAGATTCCCAGTTTACACCATTGAATTTTTCATTGTAATAATTCTCCTGCAAGTCGCCCCAGGCCTCGTAAAACATCTGGTTGAATTCATCATTCATATTAATGGCAAAGGGAAAATCCATGTCCACTTTTTCAAGAGAATTCTTATCTGCATCCAGCTTATTAATGACACCATTGTTTAGTATGAAATAATGATCTTTATATCCGTGGATTTCAATATCATTTCCATCGGCATCTTTTACCTGTTCGGTTTTTGTTTTTTCAAAAGGCTCCAGCGTTAGTTTCCAAAGCGAATTTTTTCCCTCCTGGTGATTGGAAGCAAAAAAAATGTATGTCTTATTTTCATTTTTTATTATGTTCAAAAGGCT
>JALYYM010000185.1 GCA_030946565.1 Bacteroidota bacterium
CTGATTTTTCTGCCAGTGAAGGATATTTATCATGAATTATTTGTTTGGCAAGTTTGATAAGATTACTGTTGTAACCTCCGCACAATCCCCTGTCGCTGGTAATCACAATTACTAAAACTTTTTGTACCGGCCTCTCAGCAGCAAGAGCCATGCCCACATTAGCATCTGCATTGCTCACAATATTGTTGAGCATCTCCTGCAGCTTTTTTGCATACGGCCTCATTTGAATAATTGCATCCTGTGCTCTTCTGAGCTTGGCTGCACTTACCATCTTCATTGCCTTGGTTATCTGCTGCGTGCTTTGTACACTTGCGATCCTGTTTCGTACTTCCTTTAATGCACCACTCATATTTTTTTATTTATGGGTGGCAAAGTTAAGTGAATGAATGTAGAAAACCATGTGGCTTCCTTCTAACTTCGACGGGAACACGAAGTACACGAGGGGGCACAAAGAACACGATGATTTATATGCAATCATTTACTTAGTGCCCTTCGTGTAACCATTGTGTCCGTTGTGTTCCTTCAAAATAGAAATCCTAAATCTTCGCCCAACAATCTGAGCGCCGCGGTAAACTTCTTATCTTTGCGGGTCTATAAAAAATCATGAGTAAAAAAGGTAAAGTTTTAATGGCGATGAGCGGCGGAATTGATAGTACTGTTGCCGCATTAATGCTTCATCACGAAGGGTATGAAGTGGTGGGGATTACTATGAAAACATGGGACTATGCGACCAGCGTTGGAAATAATAATAAAGAAACCGGCTGTTGTAACCTTGATAGCTTTAATGATGCCCGTGCGGCGGCAGTGCAACATGGCTTTCCGCATTTCATATTAGATATAAGAGATGAATTTGGTGATTTCGTAATTGACAATTTTGTAGAAGAATATATTGCCGGACGAACGCCAAACCCATGCGTTATGTGCAATACGCATATTAAATGGAGGGCGCTACTGAAAAGAGCTGATGCTTTAAATTGTGACTTCATCGCCACCGGGCATTATGCGCAAGTACATAAGCACATTAATGATCGTTTTTTTTTAAGAAAAGGAATAGATGAAACCAAAGACCAAAGCTATGCCTTATGGGGTTTGCAACAGGATTTATTGAGCCGCACTATTTTACCGCTTGGCTCATATCGCAAAACAGAGATAAGGCAGATGGCACACGATTTTGGTTACCCGGAGCTTGCAAAAAAAAGTGAGAGCTACGAGATTTGTTTTGTTCCTGATAATGATTACCGTGGTTTCCTGAAAAGAAGAATTCCGGGCCTGGAGGAAAAAGTTTCGGGAGGATATTTTGTAGATACTAAAGGGAATATTTTGGGGCCGCACAAAGGTTATCCTTTTTACACAGTGGGCCAACGCAAAGGGCTGGATATTGCTTTAGGCAAACCTGCGTATGTCACTGAAATTTTTCCTGAGACTAACACGATCGTATTAGGTGATGAGGAAGACCTTAATAAAAACGATATGAAAGTGAATGGAATAAACAGCATGAAATATGATGAGATTCCCGGGGGAATGGAAGCGGTTACCAAAATAAGGTATAAAGATAAAGGAGCACTTTCTATTCTTTCTAAATACGAAAATGGTATAAATGTCCGTTTCTATCAGGAAGTAAAAGGAATAGCTCCCGGGCAAAGTGCTGTTTTCTACGAAGGCGATGATGTTATTGGTGGTGGGGTTATTCAAAGAAACTGAATAAAGCCTTTTTGACGCAGCATTTCAATCTTTCTCTTACTCTATTTAAGGAGACTAATAATTTCATAATATTTTTATATGGTTAAATATATTTTAGGAACTGTTTTCGTTTCACTTGTATTGTTTTCCTGCAAAAAAGAAAATGACAATTTTTCCAGTGCTGCTCTCGCAGATTACTATCCACTCCAGGTAGGTAAATACATTACGTATGATATGGATTCAACCGTATATTATATAAATTTTGGAAAGACTGAAAGTATTATCCACTACCAGGCGCAGGATAGAGTGGAGGCACAGATAACGGATAACATCGGACGCCCGGCTTACCGCATTCAGCGTTACCAAAGAAAAGATTCTTTGCAACCGTGGGTTCCATCGAATACTTTCATGGTGGTGCCAACGGAAAATTCTGTTGAATTAGTAGAAAATAATCTCCGCTTTTTGAAGCTGGAGCTTCCCATCAAACAGGATTTTACCTGGAAAGGAAATTCCTATCTGACGCCTATGGCTTACGATACCTATGATTTTGGAAGTGATTTTACTTCAGACTGGGATTATATATATGATAGTGTGAATGTGCCTCTAATTATTAATTCTTTAACTTTCGACAGTACAATTAAAGTCGCACAAAGAGACGAATTCCTGGGTGAAGACCCTTCGCTTCCCGGTACCCAATATGGTGAAAGGACTTATGCTGTTGAAAAATATGCCGAAGGAGTTGGATTAATTTATAAAGAATTTTTACATTGGGAATATCAAGGCGTTAATAAAGCCTATAAAGGATTTGGAGTTAAATTATCCATCATTGATCATAATTGATAAGATGAATAACTTTAGGCCAACTAAGTATACTGGAAAAAAGTACCTTTTTATTTTAGGCATAACTCTTTTCTTTTCAGCATCTGCAACAGCGCAATTCAATAAGTATGTTGTCAGGTTTAAAGATAAAGCGGGCACACCTTTTAGTATTGATAACCCTTCTCAATTTTTATCAGCAAAAGCAATTGCAAGGAGAGCAAAGCAAAATATTGCGATTGACGAAACGGATCTTCCTATTACACCAGGCTATATTGATAGTGTGCGTTTAGCCGGTAACGTTACTATACTTGACAACTCCAAATGGCTCAACCAGGTTTGCATAGAAACTACTGATGCCGCTGCATTAGCGAAAATCAACAGCTTTTCTTTTGTAATAAATTCGCAACCTGTCATGCGGCCCGTTAGGGCACAATCAGCTACCATCAATAAATTCAATGAGCAAATCAATACCATTACCTCACCTACCTCACCGGTAACCGTAAATAATATTTCAGACTTCTACAACTACGGAAGTTCAGATCCTCAAATTCACATTCACGAAGGCGAATATCTACACAATAACGGATTTCGGGGTGAAGGGATGCTGGTAGCAATCTTAGATGCAGGTTTCTATCACTATTTATCACTGGCTGCATTTGATAGCGTAAGAAACAATAATCAAATTGCCGAGACGTATGATTTTGTTAACAATGAAAAAAGTGTAGATGAAGATCATCCGCATGGGATGCAATGTTTTTCGATAATGGCGGCTAATATACCGGGGCAACTTGTTGGCAGCAGCCCGAAAGCTACTTATTATTTGTATCGGACTGAAGATGTAAACAGTGAGTCACCGGTGGAAGAACAGTATTGGGCTGTAGCTGCGGAGCGGGCTGACAGTATTGGCGTTGACGTTATTTCCACATCTCTTGGATATAATCAATTTGATAATCCGGCGCTTAACCATACTTATGCCGATATGAACGGCAATACAACTCTGATTGCGAGGGCGGCAGATCTTGCTGCAAAAAAAGGGATGATTGTAGTAGTAGCTGCGGGTAATGAAGGAAATCACGCCTGGCATTATATAATTACGCCGGCGGATGCCGACAGCGTAGTAGCCGTTGGCGCAGTTAATTCTTCCGGGATTGTTGGCGGCTTTAGCAGCTATGGGCCATCGTCCGATGGGCAAGTAAAACCTGCGATAGCATCAGTCGGAGTTGGCACAGCTTTGTTTAATATAAACGGACAGGTGTCATCAGGAAACGGAACTTCTTTTGCAACGCCCAATGTTGCCGGGCTCATCACATGCCTTTGGCAGGCCTTTCCTGAATTCTCAAACATGGAAATAATTTCTGCTGTTGAAAAAAGTAGCAGCATCTATAGCATGCCTGATGATCGCATCGGGTATGGTATTCCTAATTTTCATATCGCTTATGATGCTTTGCTGCAGCAACGAATTGCTAAAAACATGGCTTCCATTTTGGGAGAAAAAAAGATAAAAGTTTTTCCAAATCCTTTTAGCAGTGAATTTTCAGTGATCCTAAGGCCTGATATTTCGGGCAACGGGTCGTTCGCTTTATATGATATTTCAGGCAAATTATATTTAATAAAAACAGTTGGCCTGCAACAAGGCCAGGTACAGCTAATTAAATTCAATAATTTTCAACCACTGGCAAAGGGCCTTTATGTCCTTAGGTTTTCTAACGGCAAGACAAGCGAAAATTTTAAACTGATGATGCAATAAGTAAGAGTCTATACTTTATTGAAAGCAGCAACAAACAAAGTGTCAGCCTGCATTTCATAACCTTCGAGGTATTCCGATTCTAATAAGTTAAGCTGAAATGTTTTTGATATAAAATCAACATTTTCTTCATTTTCTTTTTTAAAAACAGAGCAGGTGATGTAAAGAAAAAC
>JALYYM010000194.1 GCA_030946565.1 Bacteroidota bacterium
GGATGCGATTGGCAGGTAAGAATAAAGCCGGCTTTTACTTCTTCGGGCTCAAGGCCATAATTCACTTCCATTTCCACCTCACCTTCTATAAGCTTTGATTTGCAGGTGCAGCATACGCCGCCCTTGCAGGCAAAAGGAAGATCAGCGCCTTCTGCCAATGCTGCATCAAGAATGTTGTTACTGTTATAATCAAGGTTGAAATTGAAGCTGCGCCCATCAAGCTTTACAGTGATGTTACTTCCTTCTTCTGTAGGCGGCTTTGCAGCTTTATAGATTTGCGTATGTTTTCTTGTGGGTGTAGTAAATAACTCGAAATGAATTTTCTTTTTATCAATGCCTTTATTTTCTAAAAAGTCTTTTACGCTAAAAATCATTTGCTCAGGCCCGCATATAAAAAAGTCATCTACATTTTGAAAATCAATAAGGCTCGCCAGCTGGTTGCATTTTCCGGCATCTATTCTTCCATAATTAATATCGGCTTCTGTTCGTTCCCTGCTTAATATGTAATACAGCCGGAATTGTTGGAGATACTTGTCTTTTAATGCTTCGAGGCCTTCTTTAAAAATTATTGACGAAACATTTTTATTGCCATAGACCAGGGTAACATTACTGAAAGGTTCCTGC
This sequence comes from Bacteroidota bacterium, assembly GCA_030946565.1. Next base: position 625 of record JALYYM010000194.1, read on the forward strand.
TGCAGAATATTTTTAATAATGGAAATTACAGGCGTGATGCCGCTACCGGCAGCAAAAAAAACATAACTTTTTCTATTGGATGCATCCATCTCTTTTACAAATGTTCCTGTTGGCGGCAGCACTTCAAGTACGTCACCTTTCTTAAGAATTGAATTTGCGAAAGTTGAAAAAGCGCCATTGTAAACTTTCTTCACCGCTATTCTTAATTCAGCATCAGCAGGATTGCTGCAGATAGAATACGATCTTCTCAGCTCTTCGCCAGCATTAAATTTTATGGTAATGTTTTGCCCTGCTTTATATAAAAATTCGTTTGTCAATTCCGCAGGAATGTCAAAGGCAATGGAAACACAATCCGCTGTTTCTCTTCGTATATCTTTTACCGTTAGTTTATGAAAATGTAAAGCCAATTGATTTGTTTTAAGCTGCTGATAAGAAGCTGCTATTTACTAATGATTGTTAGTGGCTGTTATGGTATTTTTATTGAGGTGATTTTTTAATCCCCCGATTAAAATCTTTACCATGTTTTCTTCCAGTGTTTTTGCGTCCACTTTTCTTCCGGACCTATGCCAGCTTTCAATGCCGCCAATGGCAGATAAAATAGTAAGCACAGCTACGTTCGCATTTACAAGGCTTATTTCCTTTTTATCAATTCCCTTCTGTAATAAAGTTGCGAGCCTTGCCCTGTAATTGCGCCGCTGATTTTTGAACTCGGTAAGAAAAGGCTCGTGCAGGTGTCGCCATTCGTGATCGGAGATGTATACATTTTCATATTCGTCCATCATCATGTCGATATGAAACCGAATGATGCTGTCCATTTTAAATAAAATATTTTCATTGCTTAATTCTACTTCTTTTAAATGAACTGTAAACGAACGGCCAATTTTGAAACAGATATCCTTAAGGATTTCTTTCTTGGAATCAATATGATTGTATAGGCTTGGCGCTTCCACTCCTATAGCCACCGCTATATCCCGCATAGAAGTTGCTACATATCCCTTTTCTTTAAATAGAGAGGCAGCCGCTTTAATTATCACATCTCGTTTAGAGCCATTTTTTGTGGGGACAATCTTGGCCATATTTAAAAATAAAATTTTATCAAAACTAACGCTTATTAGTTTTTATAAATTTTGACGCAACTTTTTTTCAAAATAAGTTGTTAGGATGCTTATAGATTTTAGTTTTGCATTTTAAATAAAATTAAATGTTTAAGCGGCTATATTATTTAATTTTGTAAGCTTATAAAGATTTGTAGATGCAATTAAATTCAGTAGATAAGGTCGAAAGTATTTCACCCGAAGATTTTAAAAATAATTATTACCTGCCTAAAAAACCCCTTGTGATTACAGGCCTTGCCAAACAATGGCCGGCATATAACAAATGGACGTGGGAGTATTTCAAAGAGATAATAGGAGACAAGAAAGTTGGATTATATAATAATGTAAAGAGTGATGCCTATACTCCCATAAACACTGCAGATGATTACAAAACATTCGGAGAATATATTGATATGATACAAAGTGGGCCGGCTGCCTGGCGCATATTCCTGTTTAATATTTTTGCACATGCGCCGCAACTTGTAAATGATTTTACCTGGCCTGAAGAATTAATGACGGGTTTTGTAAAAAAATACCCTATGCTTTTTACGGGCGGCGAGACTTCGATAACACACATGCATTTTGATATTGATCTTTCGCATATTCTGCATACACAGTTTGCAGGAAAAAAAAGAGTGCTATTATTCCGGCATGAAGAGCAATATAAATTATATCGTAAACCCTTTGAAGTGCTAAGCCTTGCTGATTTTTCTAATTATTACCAGGGCTCCGGCAACCCTGATTATGAAAAATTTCCGGCATTAAAATATGCTACCGGTTACGAGCTAATTATGGAGCGTGGTGATACATTATTTATGCCGGCTGGCTACTGGCACCACATGGAATATCTTGAAAGTGGCTTTGCTATGAGCCTGCGTGCCTTACAAAATTCTATCTCCGGGAAGGCAAAAGGCGCCTGGAATTTATTCGGAATGAGAAGCATTGATACCCTTATGAAAAAAACGAATCCGAAGTGGTGGTACAATTATAAAATTCGCAAAATTGACAAATTTGCTAACGAAGAAATAAGAAAATATTATTAATAAATTGATGAAAATTCTTTTTATCAAAAAATTCGTATTACTTTAGCAGCCCATTCTATATATTCCTTTTCCTATACTACAAGACCGTACAACCCAATAGCTTTAGCCAAAGTTTTTCAAAAAAACTATAACAATAATTATTAATATCCTCCTCGAACGTATTTAAGGAAATTAAACTTTTTTCTTGTGGTTTCAGAGGTAAGCAAGGCCGGTGATCTTCATCACTGGCCGTTTTTATTAATAATATTTCAGGAATAATTTTTTAAAAGACCTCACATTTTCTAACAGGCCTCCCCGGTTTTTAAAACCTGTGAGGTCTCTGGAAATTCTCTGAATAGTACGATACTTGAATTGTTCAGAGATAAAATAGAGTAAGTCTTTAATACTTTACGCTGGCTAAATAATCGCCCCTTTAGGAAAGGATTATGATTTATTCCAGTGCACCATTCATAAATTTTACAAGTGGCATTAAGGCTTTAAACGCTTTAGCAACTTCAGCGCCCAGTGAAGGAGAGGTAAGACTTGAATCCGCAATATTTTTTGTTGCTACGAAGCTTTTTAATTTTAAGAATTCTACTGCGGCATTATCTTTTGCGTATCCTTTGGGAACATTTACCAGCATATCGCTCCTGTTCATTTCAAGGCCGCCATATTGGGTTTTAAAAGATGAGCTATTAAGGATTTTTTTAAACTCCGGATAGCAATAATCAATTTCCTGTCTTAATTTTTTTAACTCAGGTGCAGCCGGCATCCATAGGCCACCACCGGCAAAACTCTTTCCACCTGGCTCCTGGTGAAAATAATATCCGGCATAGATAGATTTTTTTCCTCCCCGGTTAAAAGATGCGCCCATATTACTTTTATAAGGCGTCTTATTTTTTGAAAATCGTATGTCCCTATTTATACGGAACGTGCAATTTTTTACTTCAAGTAATTTGATGTCCTGGTCAAAGGAAGATGTACGCTCTATAATATCTTTCACAAAATTCTCAAAGTCGGTTTTAGCGGAAAGATATTTGTCCCGGTTTTTTTCAAACCAGGGCTTGTTATTATTATTTTTGAGATTACTTAAAAACGAAAGAGAGGACGACTGGATCATTCAATTATTTTATGCTACCGGCTGTTGGATTTTTTTACAAGTTTTTACTTAGAAACGTTTGCCCAGTTTTCACCGCTTTTTATCCGGTAAATTGTCATTTCACTTACATCATATCTTTCAGCAATTTGCTTAAAAGTAAGTTTACGGCGAGGGCTTTCGATAAGTGCTTTGATGGCCTTTACTTGTTTGGCATCAAGCTTTAGTCCTTTAGTTCTTGCGGTTTGAACTTTCTTGTAGGCAATTTTATCCGGGCTTTTTTGCTGGTGGGCGCTTACTTCTTTTTGCGTAGACCACTTAAGGTTTTTAACACGGTTATCTGTTTTATCATGATTAAGGTGAATCACGAATTTTTCTTTCGGTGAATTTTTTTCACCGAAAAGCCGCGCCACTTCGCGGTGAAAATATATGGTACCATTAGTATCGTTTATGTGTAAGTTCAACGTCCTGTATCCGGACGTAAGAGAACCCTCTAATAATTTTCCATCTGCATTTACATCTTCATAATAACTGGCCATCCGGCCATGCGATGAAACCGCATATTTCTTTCTCAATTGTTTCCAGCCTTTGAACTGTAGCTGCTTCCAAATTTCTCCATTAATTTTTTTGATCATAATTGAGGGTTTAAATTAAAGTTACAAAACTAACCTTGGATCATATTTAAAAAATCCTGCTCGTTTATTATTTTGATTGATTTTATTTTCTTTGCTTTTTCAAGCTTACTGCCTGCTGCTTCCCCTGCCACTAAATAGTTTAGATTACTACTAACCGATGATAGAAGTTTACCTCCATTATCTTCCGCAAGTTTCTCCGCTTCATTTCTTTTTAGGGTTGGCATAGTACCTGTAAATAAAAAAGTTTGCCCGCTTAGCGATCCGGTTATTTCCTGTTTCTTATTGCCCTTGGTATTTATACCCTTCGCTACAAGTTCTTTGAGCATGGCAACATTATCTTCATTTTGAAAAAAATCATAAATGCTTTCGCTTACTTTATCACCTATATCTTTTAGTTCACGAAGTTCCTCAACAGAAAATTTTGTAAGATCAAAAATGTCCTCAACTGCCTTACCCAATACCTTAGCGGTAGTCTCACCCACATACCTAATGCCAAGCCCAAAGACAAGCCTGTTAAGGCTTTGCGTCTTTGAGTTCTCAATAGCAGTTTGCAGGTTATCTATAGATTTTTGGCCAAACCCTTCCAGCTTTTCTATTTCAGAAAAATCTATTGTGTAAATGCCCGGAATATTTTTCAATAGGCCAAGGCTATAAAATTTTCTAACGTTGGCTTCGCCGAAGCTTTTAATATCCATAGCATCTTT
>JALYYM010000209.1 GCA_030946565.1 Bacteroidota bacterium
GGGTTGCCGAACTTTTCAGTGAAGTAAGGCATCATGGCATCCAGTACTTCGGGATCAAGGGGTGTTGTCGCAGCGTTATCAAAATAAATTCTTTCCATATAATTAATTACCTGTTTGGGCTAATACCTGATCATATAATTGAGAAAAATAACTGTGTCATCAGATAGCTTCATGAATATCTTTCATGATTTTTTTTGCTATATTCTGCGCGGTTGTTTCGAAGTTACTTTCTGAATAAATTCTTATGATAGGCTCTGTATTGCTCGTGCGCAGGTGCACCCAGTCTTTATCGAATTCAATCTTTAATCCATCTTCAGTATTGATAGGATGATTTTTATACTTGTCTTTTATTTTATTAAAAACTTCTTTTACGTCAACATTTTTTTCAAGGGAAATTTTATTTTTTGAAATAAAATAATCCGGAAATATTCCCCTGAACTGCTTAATACTTTTGCCTGAATGGGCAAGATGACTAAGAAATAATCCAATGCCGATCAATGCATCGCGGCCGTAGTGAAAATCAGGAACAATGATACCGCCGTTTCCCTCGCCGCCGATCACGGCATTTACTTCCTTCATTTTATTTACCACATTCACTTCGCCAACAGCCGATGAAAAATATTCGCCGCCGTGTTGCAGCGTCACTTCTTTCAGCGCTTTGGTTGATGACATGTTGCTTACGGTATTTCCTTTTTTATGGGTTAATATATAGTCCGCAACAGCTACCAATGTATATTCTTCTCCAAACATACTGCCGTCTTCACATACGAAGCAAAGCCTGTCTACATCAGGATCTACCGCAATACCCAGGGATGCATTTTTCTTTTTTACTTCATTGCTTAACGTGGTTAAATGCTCTGGTAATGGTTCAGGATTGTGATCAAATTTTCCATTTATCTCCGCATTTATCACGCTTACTTCTTTTACGCCAAGCTCTTTAAGTAAAGCAGGAATGTATAGTGCGCCAGAACTGTTTATGGCATCAACAACAATTTTAAATTTTGCTTTTTTTATAGCAGCAACATCTACCAAAGGATAATTAATTACTTCAGCGATATGCTTATGCAGGTACGAATGATCTAAAAAATATTTACCTGTTTTCCCGACGGTTGCAAAATTGAAATCTTCTGCCTCAGCTATTTCCAGCAGTTTTGCTCCATCTGCTGCATTTATAAATTCACCATCACTATTGAGAAGTTTTAATGCATTCCATTCTTTTGGGTTATGGCTTGCCGTTATGATAATTCCACCGGCTGCTTTTTCATTTCTCACCGCGATTTCTACTGTCGGTGTGGTGGTAATCCCAAGGTCCGTTACATTAAAGCCGCAAGCGAGCAATGTGCTGAAACACAAATTATTTACCATCTCCCCGCTCATTCTTCCATCCCTTCCAATTATAATGGTCCCCGTTTTACCAGAGGCCTGCAGCCAACCGGCATACGCTGCGCTAAACTTTACAATATCTAAAGGTGAAAGATTGCTTCCCGGTTTGCCTCCAATTGTACCCCTGATGCCGGAAATGCTTTTGATAAGTGCCACTATTTCTTTTTATTTTATGAGGTTGCAAATTAAATAAAAAGTCATACATCAAGTCTTTCGCCGCTTTTCAAGAGGTAACCAGGGCTTATAAATTATTGATAAAACTTTGTGCCTCTCCCTGAAACATACCCTACTGAAATAATTTAATAACCTGTTACATTTGCCTACAAACAGTGACGTATGATAAATGCAAAACCCTGGTTTAAAGATTGGTTCAATTCGCCTTACTATCATCAATTGTATTTTAAAAGAGATGAAAGTGAAGCAGCGGCATTTATCAATAAATTAATAGAACACCTGCAACCTGCACCAGCTTCGCTGATGCTTGATATTGCCTGCGGAAAAGGCCGTCACTCCAGGATGCTTGCTGCCAAAGGATTCCATGTCACAGGCATTGATCTTTCAACAGACAGTATTATAGAAGCAAAGAAATTTGACGCCGAAAACCTGGAGTTTTTTGTTCACGACATGCGCCTTCCTTTTTGGATAAATTATTTTGACTATGCTTTTAATTTCTTCACCAGCTTTGGTTATTTCAACACAAGGCGTGAGCATGATAATTCGATAAGAACAATAGCACAATCCATAAAGCCGGGAGGAATTTTCGTGATAGATTACCTCAATGTTCATTACGCTGAAGATCATCTTG
>JALYYM010000211.1 GCA_030946565.1 Bacteroidota bacterium
CACGATTCGAACGTGTGACCCACAGCTTAGAAGGCTGTTGCTCTATCCACTGAGCTACGGGGCCAATTAATCACAAAAAATGATGAATTGTTTTACTATTTTTTCAATACTTTGGCTAAATCAAAAAAACTATTATTATAAATATATCTAAGAGATACTCTTACAATTTTGCAAATATAAATTAGTTTACTTCAAATTAATCCTCTTCGCATAATACATTCTGTAATAGAGAAAACAACAATTAAGCACAATACTTTTAACAGGCTTTAGCGCAATGAAAAGATTTCTATCCCTTAACTATATTTGAATACACAAAAAAACATTAGCCTAATTATAGTATTATGAAACTTCCCCTCCTCTATCTTTCCGCTATTTTCTTTTTTATAAATAATATAGCTTCAGCCCAATCTTCGCAGGATATAATTAAGATTGACCAGGATGGATATTATATTAAAGCTCCCAAGATTGCAGTGCTCACCAGCGATTATAAAGTAGATGAATACGCCGGAGATACTATTGGTTTTTATATATTGAAAGCAGATGTTGGTGATACCGTTTACAAAGGTTTGCTAAGTAAAGTTCGACAGTCTGCTAATTCATCCATTAAAACCAGGATTGCAGATTTTAGTGTATTTCAACAAAGTGGCACTTACGTTGTATATATCCCAGGCATCGGCGATTCATATCCTTTTAAGGTAGGCGCCAGTGTTCATAACAAAGTGGCAATTGCTGTCTTAAAAGGTTTTATTTTATCCGCTCTGATATGCCATTGGAAGAAAAATACGCAGGCAAATGGCATCGTGCTGCAGGGCATCCTGATACAAAAGTCTTTATTCATCCATCCGCAGCAAGTAAAAAGCGGCCGGCCGGCACTATCATCTCAACACCGGGCGGATGGTACGATGCAGGTGATTATAATAAATACGTGGTAAACTCCGGCATATCCACAGGCACCTTATTGTCGGCTTATGAAGATTTCCCTTCCTATTTCAAGGCGCTCAATACTAACATACCGGAAAGCGGAAATGATGTTCCGGATATTTTAGATGAGGCGCTGTACAACATTCGGTGGATGTTAAGCATGCAAGACCCAAATGATGGAGGCGTGTATAACAAGTGTACCAATGCAGCTTTCGATGGAATGGTTATGCCAGGCGTTACAAAACTATCACGCTATGTTGTACAAAAAGGTACTGCTGCCACGCTTGATTTTGCAGCAGTAACGGCACAGGCAAGCCGGGTCTTTAGGAAGTATGACAATTCATATCCCGGCCTGGCGGATAGTCTTTTAACTGTAGCGAAATATGCATGGAAATGGGCGCAAAAAAATCCGGCAATGGCTTATGATCAGAATGCGATCAACCAACAATTTGAACCAAAAATCACAACCGGCGGATATGGCGACAGAGACTTTTCGGACGAGTGGTTTTGGGCAGCTTCAGAATTATTAGCAACCTCCGGCAACAAGATTTATTATGATACACTTTCAAAATACTTAACCGATCCTATACAACTTCCTTCATGGGAGAATGTGCGTACCCTTGGCATTTACACAATGGCACGGCTAAAAAATTCGCTGCCCGCTTTTGCAAAAAATACTGCCGAAGATTTATCGCGAAGAATCGCCGGCTTTGCCGATGTCTATCTGCCACGCATAAACGCTAATGCATTTGGAACCGTAATGGGCGCTTCTACAAAAGAATTTAACTGGGGAAGCAATGCCAATGCGGCCAACGAGGGAATTGCTTTAATCAATGCATATCTTATAACAAGAGATAAAAAATACATGGATGCCGCCTTAACCAATGTGGATTATCTATTGGGAAGAAATGCAACAGGCTATTGCTTTGTAACAGGCGCCGGTGATAAGCCTGCAATGCGCCCACATCATCGTCCCTCTGTGGCGGATGGTATTGAAGATCCCATTCCTGGTTTATTGGCAGGCGGCCCGAACCCTGGCATGCAGGACCATGCTTATTATAAATTTACAGAACCTGAAACAGCCTACTCTGATACAGACGCTGCTTACGCCTCTAACGAGATTGCTATCAATTGGAATGCACCCGCGGTTTATTTATTTAATGCAATAGAAGCTTTGGCGAAAGAGGCAGGATATTAAGGGCTAAAAAATTTATATTCATTCCAACTAATACTGTGAAAAACAAAAAGAATGGGAAACGCAAATAGAAAAAGAGCTTGATGATCTAAAAGACTTTTCCATCAACTGATACATTGCCGCATACTACCATTATTTTTTTAGTTAAAAAACAATTTCGGTTTATTCTTCTTCCAAGCGCTCACTTGAGTATAATTTTAAAATAGTAACACAAAAACTTCCTTAAAACTATAAGCAAAATCATCATTTGATTTTTAAGTAAATTTGCCTGCAATAAATTATTAAAGGAGTGAACTTTGCAAACTCCATATCACTCTTCCCTTAACTTGAAAAAACGTAATAGTATGGTATTCGATATTGACATGATAAAAAAATTTTACCAGGGTTATACTGATAAAGTTGATGCGGCAAGCAAAGTTGTAGGCCGGCCTTTAACCCTGATTGAAAAGATTTTGTATGCACATCTTTGGCATGGCACACCAAACCAGGCGTACGAAAGCGGTAAAAGTTATGTAGATTTTGCTCCGGACAGGGTAGCTATGCAGGATGCAACCGCGCAAATGGCTTTATTACAATTCATGCAATCCGGGAGGGCTAAGGTAGCTGTGCCGTCAA
>JALYYM010000213.1 GCA_030946565.1 Bacteroidota bacterium
CCTTTGCCACCTTTGTCAAAAGATATGGTGTATGTGATTGATGGTAAAATAGCCCCAATCGCAGATGTCAAATTAATATCACCTCAAGACATAGAAAGCATGAATGTGCTTCAAGGAAAAGCGGCCATCGCAGTCTATGGAGATAAAGGAAAAAATGGGGTGATCGTAATTACAAGGAAGGATAAAGGCCATTCAAATATAATAACGTTTAAAAATGGCGCCAACATAAATACACTCTCCGTTCCCGATGTTATTTATTCAGTAAATGGAAAAATAATATCTAAAGAAGATGTCGATAAAATTCCACCGCAATCTATTGAATCAATTAATGTTTTAAAAGACGAAAGCGCTGTACAAAAATATGGAGAGAAAGGAAAGAATGGCGCAGTGGAAATCACTACAAAAAAAGGCGCTGCTATGACTGATACAATTCCCGATAAGCTTTTTTCTAAGGTAGAAAATGAAGCGGAATTTCCTGGGGGCAGAGAAGCCTGGATAAAATATATAGTTGGTAAAGTACAAGCCAACCAGGATACACTTACTGCAAAGGATTTTGGTACATGTGTGGTAAAATTTATTGTAAATAAAGATGGGAGTGTTACTAACGTTAAAGCCACCACGATGGAGAACACGCAGCTTGCCAGGATTGCTGTTGAAGCAATAAAAACTGGCCCCAAATGGATACCAGCTACGCAGAATGATATGGTAGTTGCTTCTTATAGACTTCAGCCTGTTACGCTTACAAATCCTGAAAGAAAATAGACTTTACAGGTGTTGAAAGGTGTCAGGCCACTGCAGTGGCCAGACACCTAACCAAGTGCGCTAAAAAATCAAATCACCCTTTGCAGTTTTAATCATCAATTCTTTTCTGTCACTTTCTTCAACCCCGCCAATTATTTGAGCATTTATGTTGAATGAGGCTGCCTCTTTGATAATCGTATCAGCAAAATCTTCACTCGTATAAATTTCCATCCGGCAGCCCATATTAAATACCTGGTACATTTCGCGATCGTCTGCGCCGCTGGCTTGCTGAATCTCTTTAAATATTTCAGGCACATCAAATAAGTTGTCTTTTATCACCCTTATATTTTCAGGAATATATTTAAGGCATTTCGTTTGCCCGCCGCCACTGCAATGTATTAGCCCATAAATTTCTTCAAAATTATTTTCTAAGAGTTTCTTCAACAATGGTGCGTATGTTCGCGTGGGTGATAAAATGCCCTTCATTTCAGAAATCCTGTGCTTTCCGATATATACCACTTCATCACTTAACGAATTATCATAGCTCTCTTTAAAGTTATCAGCATAAAATTTATTAAGAATATCATGGCGGGCAGAGGTTAAGCCATTGCTTCCAATACCGCTATTATAACCCTTTTCATAAGAAGCCTTTCCAAAAGATGCAAGCCCGATTATTACATTACCAGCCTTTATTTTTTCATTAGAAATAATTTTTGCTTTGGGCCATCTTACTGCCATCGTACCATTCACTGCTATCGTTCTTACCACATCACCAACATCTGCCGTTTCTCCGCCGAGATATTGAATACCGACACCATAAGTTTTCATCAGGTTAAAAAATTCCTGCGTGCCATTTATTATCTGTTCTAACACTTCGCCTGTTATAAGGTTTTTGTTACGGTCAATTGTTGAATTGAAAATGATATTGTCGTAAATCCCTACACACAAAAGATCGTCAAGGTTCATTACCACTGCATCCTGCGCAATACCTTTCCATACGGAGATATCTTCCGTTTCTTTCCAATACAAATAAGCAAGAATGCTTTTAGTGCCTGCACCATCTGCATGCATAATGTTTACATAGTCATCATCGCCGCCTAAATAATCAGGATAAATTTTACAAAAAGCTTTGGGGAAAATTCCCTGGCCGAGATTTTGAACAGCAGCATGAACTTCTTCTTTTTGTGCGGAAACACCGCGCCTTGAGTAGAGAGACATTTTTTTATTTTGATTGATGTAAAAATATAGAATATCATTCTGCTATCTTCAATTCAAAAACCGAACAAATAAATAATATATTTTTGTCCCTGCATGCTGGTACACCGTGACATAAATAATTTACCTCCTTTTAAAAATTCAGTAATTACCATCGGTACTTTTGATGGCGTACACACCGGCCATTTGCAAATTATTAACCAGTTAAAAAAGGAAGCAAGCGAGATTAATGGCGAGTCGGTCATTATTACTTTTCATCCACACCCGCGAATGGTAGTGAATGCCAAAAGCCACGCACAGGAAGCGTTTGAGGAGATAAAATTACTAACAACACTTGATGAAAAGATAGAGCTTTTGAAGGACAATGGAATTGATCATCTCGTAATTGTGCCTTTTACTTTTCAATTTTCTGAACAATCTGCGGAAGAATATATAACCAACTTTCTTATAGCTGCATTTCATCCGCACACAATTGTTATTGGCTATGATCATCATTTTGGAAAAGGCCGGGGCGGTGATTATAAACTTTTAGAAGCTTACCAGGAAAAATATAATTATAAAGTAAAAGAGATACCGGAGCATGTGCTCCACCAGGTAAAGATCAGCTCTACCAAAATCCGCCATTCACTTTTGGAAGGAGATATTGAAACTGCAAATGAGGCTTTAGGATATGCGTATTTTTTTGAAGGCAAAATAGTTGAAGGTGATAAGCTTGGAAGACAGCTTGGCTACCCGACGGCAAATATTAATGTAATGGATAAAAGCAAGCTTATTCCTTGCAATGGCGTGTATGCAGTTGAGATAGCCATAGAGGAAGATGAAAAAGAAAACGCTTTTTTTTCAAAAAGTAATTTCCCAGATAAGCATTACAAAGGCATGATGAACATTGGCTTTCGCCCAACGGTAGGTGGAACAAAAAAAATAATTGAAGTAAACCTCTTTGATTTTGATAAAACTATTTATAATAAAATTATCAGGGTGTATGTAAGAAATTATTTACGGCCTGAAAAAAAATTCAATGGCCTGGATGAATTAAAAAGCCAGCTATCCGAAGATAAAAAGAAGTCTCTTCAACTTCTCGAGGGTAACTAATTGTAAGAACCTCCCATTATTATTTTATAAGACATCTCTTTGAGCAAAGCGCTGTTGCTCGTTCCGTAACTGTTAATACCTAAGCTTTTTAAATTATAATCGTGCAGCAGCAAAATGACTTTTTCCGCTTCACCGTAAGAATAATTTAAGAGGGTATCTAGTGCCTGCTGCGTGGCGATAGGATTATTAAAAAATAATGGCCTGAGCGCTTTTTCGCTCTTATCACTCATCTGGTAAACAGTGATGATTTTAGCAAAATAATTATACAGAGACGGCAACAATAATTGGAAAGGGGCAGCTTTGGGGTTTGCATCAAAGTACTGAATAATTCGAATGGCTTTTGCGAGATCTTTCTTACTAAGTGCATGTTGCAATTCAAAAATATTAAACTCTTTACTGACCCCAATATATTTTTCGATATCATCTTCAGTGATATTTTTCTCTGCTCCGAGGTTTACAGATAATTTTTCAACTTCGTTGCTTATCCTGCTGAGATCGTTACCTACGTGATCTACAAGCAGCGTCAGTGCTCTTGGCGTAATCTCGAATCCTTTCGATTGCAGGTAACCGTTAGTCCATGCAGGAAGCTGGTTATCATATATCTTTTTTGATAAAAATATTTCTCCGTGTTTCTTAATTATTTTCGAAAGCCGGCCGCGGCCATCGAGTGTTTTTCCTTTGTATGAAACAACTAATATGGTGGATGACAATGGATTTTCAATGTAACTATCCAACTTGTCAATGTCTTTCATTTGCTGGGCTTCTTTCAGTAAAACAACCTGTTTTTCTGCAAACATCGGGTAGCGCCTGCAAGAGTTTATAATATCCGCCCAACCGGCATCTTTGCCATAAAAAACAGATAGATTAAATTCAGCTTCAGACGCAGACAAAATTTTTTTCTCTGCATATTCCATTACCTCATCTATATAAAATTCTTCCTCGCCTTCCAGCCAATATACCGGCTTGTATGTATTTTTTTTCCATTCAGAAAGAATTGATAATGCACTCATTTGCTTCAAAGATAAAATATAAATGGATGCTATAGATTTGGTAAAAAATATATCCACAATTCTTGTGAAAGTGGTTTGGCATGGTTTTGGAAATTTCGAAGGGATATATTTTAATCAAAAAAAATCTTATAACATGAGTTACGAAAATTTCCCCAACAGTGATGTTCCAGAACAAAGACCTGTGGTGGCCACTAACAATAACAATAGGAATATCTTAACGGCTATTCTTGTTATTATTTTATTGGGTACATGGGGTTACATAATTTGGGACAAAAATAAAAGCAGGCAGGATAAACAGGAACTTACTTCTCAAATTGTAGAAAGCGATTCATCAAAAAATGAATTACAGCGTGAGTTGAACGATGCGGCGTTAAGGCTTGATATGCTTAAAACTTCTAACTCAAAGGCCGATAGCCTGATGCGTACAAAAGATAAAGACATAGAAAGCCTGAAGTCCAGAGTGCAATCTATTTTGAATAATAAGAATGCAACGCAGGCAGAACTTGCGGAAGCACGAAGATTAATTTCCCAATTAAAAGGGAATATAGAAACCTACACT
>JALYYM010000250.1 GCA_030946565.1 Bacteroidota bacterium
GCGGCACCGGAAGTAATTTTAAAATTGATAGAGAGGTAACAGTTTTACCCGAGCCTGATTCACCCACGATGGCAACCGTTTCTCCTTTATTTATTTTGAATGAAATATTTTGAATAGCAGAAGTAATACCTGATTCTGTAACAAAATCTACGCTTAAGTTATCTATGGTGAGAAGAGGATGATGCATTTGTAGGGAGTGGTCATTCCCATAGCTATTGGGAGTCAATAAGTCAATAAGTCAATAGGTCAATAGGTCAATTCGCAATGGTTCAATGGTCAATAGTGTACGTAACCGATAAAATTAAAATTTCAAATGCCTTACGGTGAGGCCACCATTGATCAATTGCTTAAGCGAATCAATGCCTATTTTTAAATGCCTTTCTACATATTGGGCTGTTACACTTGCATCACTTTCCGTGGTTTTTACACCCTCCGGCACCATAGGAGAATCACTTACCAAAAGCAAGGCACCTGTAGGGATTTTATTATAGAATCCAACGGTAAAAATTGTTGCCGTCTCCATGTCAACTGCATAAGCCCGTATTTTTCTGAGATAAGTTTTAAGTTCGTCATCATGTTCCCATACCCGGCGGTTAGTAGTATATACTGTGCCGGTCCAATAATCAAATGCGTAATCACGAATAGTAGTTGAGATAGCTTTTTGCAACGCAAACGCAGGCAGGGCAGGCACTTCGGGCGGAAAATAATCATCAGACGTTCCTTCTCCTCTTATAGCGGCTATGGGTAAAATAAGATCGCCGATTTTATTTCTCTTTTTCAATCCACCGCATTTCCCTAAAAATAAAACTGCTTCCGGATCAATAGCGCTTAGCAGATCCATAATGGTTGCAGCTCCCGGGCTACCCATTCCGAAATTTATTATAGTGATATTATCAGCCGTAGCGCATTGCATCGCTTTGTCCATACCAACAATTTTTACCTTGTGCATATCAGCAAACATTTTTACGTAATTGCTGAAATTGGTAAGCAGGATATATTCTCCAAAATTGCTAAGCTTTTCGCCGGTATATCTTGGCAGCCAGTTGTTGACTATTTCTTTTTTTGTTTTCATATTTTCTAAGGCCGATTGTTGTTTATTTGTTATGGTTAAAAATACGATTTTAGAATTTAGGAAGCTGAGGAGAAATGCAGGGATTATGCACTTCACTACTTGTTGAATAAAATCAAAAAAAATTTTTTTAATCAAAACAAGCGAATCATAGAGATTGATATTATGGTAAAAATTGAATTTCCAAAGAACCAGGTTAAAACAAGAAAAGCCAACGAGGTAAATGAAGTGTTTGATGTGATACGAAAAAAATGGCTGATGCTTACACCAGAAGAATGGGTGCGGCAAAACATGCTACAATATTTATTGGTGGTTAAAAAATATCCTGCATCATTAATAGCCGTAGAAAAAGAAATAAGATTGGGAGAATTAAAAAAGCGCTGTGACCTTGTAGTCTATAACAGGGATTCATTACCGTGGATGATCATCGAATGTAAGGAAATGAATGTGGCTCTTTCTGAGAAAACATTAGCGCAAATCCTGCGCTATCATATTACCTTACCTGCTACCTATCTTATTATTACTAATGGTAGTTATTCTTTTGGCTTTGAAAAAAGGAATGGTCAATTTTTTGAGATAGATGAATTTCCAGAGTTTTAGAATCGAAAAATTTAAAACTTTTTATAAGAATAGTTTTGTGTAATTACCTTGTACATCTCCGAGGGAGTCCTTTGGACAAACATTGCACATCGCATATACTTTAAGGAAATATTCCCAACTCAGCATAAGAAGTAGCTACTTTATTAATCGCACAAACATAAGCTGCAGTGCGCATATCCGGTATCGCCGGCGTCTTTTGCCAGATGTCAACTATTTCGCGGGTGGCTGTTATCATTGTTTCTTCAAGGCCGCTTCGTACAAGGTCAACTTCATCTGCGCCATGTACAATAAAATCTCTTTCTAAGGCGCTTACTTTTCTTTCGGTAAGTTCTTCAAGCTGGCCAAGAATGTGCAGGTTCATGTTTTCTGTAAATCTTTTTTCAAGCCTGCCATAGCGCACGTGGCTAAGGTTTTTCAGCCATTCGAAATAACTAACGGTAACACCACCGGCATTCAGGTACATATCCGGCACTACTAATGCGCCTTTCAGAGTAAGAATCTCATCGGCTTCGGGTGTAAGCGGGCCGTTTGCTGCCTCGCCAATAATTTTTGCCTTTACCCTGGATGCATTGCTTCCGTTAATCACATTTTCCAACGCAGCCGGTATCAGTATATCGCAATCCATTTCCAGTGCATCGGGCCTGTTTTCAAAATTTTCAGCACCCGCAAAATCAAGTATGGAACCGGTTTTCGTGCGATGCAGCCACACTTTATCTACATCAAGCCCATCGTAATTGAAGATAGCGCCTTCATATTCCGCAAGGCCTACAATGATTGCCCCTGCCTGCTGAAAAAATAATGCGGAATGATACCCCACGTTTCCTAATCCCTGTACACATATTCTTTTCCCCTTTACGCCAATGGTCAGGCCGAGCTTTTCCATTATCGAGGGCATATTACATATTTCGCTAAGGCCGTAGAAAACTCCAAGGCCCGTTGCTTCTTTTCTTCCACGCACGCCTCCTTGTGTTACGGGCTTACCGGTTACACATGCTGCACCATCAATCTCGCCCGGATGCATGGCTACATAAGTGTCGAGTATCCAGGCCATCTCTCTTTCGCCGGTTCCGTAGTCAGGTGCGGGAACATCTGTACCTGGCCCAATAAAATTTTTCTTTATTAACTCTGCTGTATAGCGCCGCGTAATTTTTTCAAGTTCGTAAGGAGTATATGCACGCGGATCTATTTTTATCCCGCCTTTTCCTCCGCCGAACGGAACGTTTACTATGGCACATTTATAAGTCATCAATGCAGCAAGCGCCATCACTTCATCCTGGTTTACGGCTTCGCTAAAGCGAATACCACCCTTGCAGGGAGTTTTGTGATGAGAGTGCTGAACACGATAAGCTTCAATAGTAACAATTACGCCGTTTTCTCTTTTTATTGGAAAGCGCATTTGATAAACACTGTTGCATTGTTTTATTTGTTGAAGAATTCCCGGATCCCAATCCGTGAAAATGGCTGCTTTGTCAAAACTTCTTTCTACACTCTGGAAAAAACTATAGGGAACTGGAGAAGGCATATAAGTTTATTTTTTAAAATTAGCAATCGTAATATATTTCAAAACCTGTATTTATATTTTGATAAAATGCAGGTTAGAAGGTCTTTTCTTTCTTAGAAACTTTCCTGTCAATTCTTATCAGGTACAAAAATAAAACCACAAGAATGGTTAAGCATACCGCCATTACCACATAAATTTTGTCGTTGCTTCTCATAACCGTATCCATGGAAGCGCCTGTTGAATCGGCAGTTTGAGCGAATAAAAACAAACCAGGTAAAGTTAGAAGGGCGGTAAAGCAGCAACGCTTCAAAAACGAATTAACCATCAATTAAATTTTTATGACTAAGAAGGTTTAATCTTATTTTGAGATTACTGATCCAAATGCCTAATAATACCCAGCCTATAACGGCCGGCCAAAAGACCGCTCTCATAGCCGCATCAATGCTGCCACCACTTAATGCAGGATTACCCCCA
>JALYYM010000288.1 GCA_030946565.1 Bacteroidota bacterium
ACATTACATTATTCCAAACTAACGCTAAAGGATCCGGCGATCAAACATGCTATGTATAATGAGACATTTTATTCCTATAAACAAACTGCTTTTTTTCTGCCTTTTAATTGCAGGAAGTTCCTGCTCAATAATAAAAAAAAACACCTTACAACGAAATAATGAGAACACCAGTACTCTCCCCGCATGGGTATTAGGCGGCTTTGTCCGTGCGTCAGCAAATCCTATAATTACACCGGATTCTTCGTCCGGATTTTTAGATCCAATGACGGGTAAGATCGTGCACTGGGAATCCAATGATACTTTCAACCCAGGTGCCGTTGAAAAAGATGGTAAAATTGTTTTACTGTATAGGGCCGAAGATAAAAGCGGAGTAAAAATAGGGGACAGGACTTCCCGTCTTGGATACGCTATAAGTGCTGATGGCGTTAATTTTCAAAGAAATACAACACCAGTATTATATCCCGCCGAAGATAGCCAGAAGGAATATGAGTGGCCGGGTGGCTGTGAAGATCCAAGAGTAGCCGTCACAGAAGATAATACTTATGTAGTCTTCTATACCCAATGGAATAGGGACGTTCCAAGGCTTGGCGTTGCTACTTCAAGAGATTTAATACACTGGATAAAACATGGCCCCATTTTTAAAAATGCTTCTAAAGGAAATTTATTTACTATGGCAAATAAATCAGCATCTGTCGTAACAAAGTTGTCAGGTGACAGATTAGTAATTACAAAGGTCAATGGAAAATATATGATGTACTGGGGAGAAAAAGGTGTGTACATGGCAACGTCTGATAACCTGTTTGACTGGGAGCCGTTAATAACTGAAAATGGAAAACTCAAGCCATTGATTTCTCCGCGGGTTGGATACTTTGACAGCGATCTTACCGAATGCGGGCCTCCGGCTTTGCTAACAGATAAGGGAATTTTGTTACTATATAATGGTAAGAATAATGGATCGGGAACAGGAGATAAGCGATTCAATAAAGACTCTTATTCAGCAGGCCAGGTGCTATTTGACAAAAATAATCCTGAAAAAGTTATAGGAAGGCTTGATGTTCCTTTTCTTCGTCCAATAGAGCCTTTTGAAAAAAGCGGGCAATACGTTAGTGGAACAGTTTTTATAGAAGGGTTAGTGTACTTTAAGAAAAAATGGTTTTTATATTACGGCTGTGCTGATTCAAGAATAGCGGTAGCGATTTATGATCCATCTAATCCTGCACCGCCCGATCCGCTGATTGTTTCTACTAAATAATAAATAAGTTTTTCACCGCCTGTTTAATTAAGAAAAACAGAAAAACTTATCTGGTCAACTAAAAACTCCAACATCTGAACTTCTAAATTTATATTTGTGAAATGCTATCAGTAAGTCATCGTGGCATAGTAATGCCCGCTTCGCCAATAAGAAAATTGGTTCCTTTTGCCGAAGTTGCAAAGAGCAAAGGAATAAAAATTTATCACCTTAATATTGGGCAACCGGACATAGAAACGCCTGAATCAATTCTGGATGCTGTTCGCC
This sequence comes from Bacteroidota bacterium, assembly GCA_030946565.1. The sequence goes on from JALYYM010000288.1 coordinate 1,517, forward strand.
ATTCACATTTTAAAATATTGGAATACAGCCACAGCGCCGGCAATGAAAGCTATAGGCGAAAGCTTGTGGAGTATTATAAGAATGTCCAAATAGATGTTACTCATAACGATATAATAATTACCACTGGTGGAAGTGAAGCAATTTTCTTTGGCCTGATGGCCTGCCTTGATGCCGGGGATGAAGTAATAATACCCGAACCTTTTTATGCAAATTATAATGGTTTTGCCGTAGAAGCAGGCGTGATAGTAAAGCCTATAACTTCTTCTATTGAAACCGGGTTTGCCTTACCACCCATCGAAGATTTTGAAAAATTAATTACAGAAAAGACGAAAGCCATCATGATCTGTAATCCTAATAATCCTACTGGTTATTTGTACAGCAGGGAAGAAATAGAAACGCTTAAATCTATCATTCTTGAGCATGATTTGTTTTTGTTTTCTGATGAAGCCTACCGCGAGTTTTGCTATTCTGGCGAGCATTTTAGCGCTATGCAACTTACGGGTGTTGAGGATCATGTAATTTTAATGGATACCATTAGCAAACGATACAGCGCCTGCGGCGCACGGATAGGGGCTTTTGTTACAAAGAATAAATCTGTATTACAAGCCACTATGAAATTTGCACAGGCAAGGTTGAGCCCACCCGGATTTGGGCAAATATTAGGCGAAGCGGCCGTCGATCTTCCGGCTAACTATTTCACCAACATCAAAGCTGAATATAAATTGCGCAGGGATACGCTTGTTGAAAGGCTCAATAATATTCCCGGGGTTTTTTGCCCTGAGCCAGGGGGCGCTTTTTATGCGATTGCTTCTTTACCTATTGACGATGCGGATGTTTTTTGCCAGTGGCTACTGGAATCATTTGATCATAACGGCGCTACTATTATGCTTGCACCTGCAACCGGATTTTATGGTACGGCTGGGTTGGGTAAGAATGAAGTGCGGCTTGCGTATGTTTTAAATGTACAGGCAATAAATGCTGCAATAGATTGCCTGCAGGAAGGGCTAA
>JALYYM010000356.1 GCA_030946565.1 Bacteroidota bacterium
CGTTTTGTTGTTATAATATTTTTGCCCGCTTTCATCCTTCAATGCAAATACATGATAAGTGCCGCCGGCAAGATTATTAAATTTAAAATTTCCTTTCGCATCCAGTCTTGCTATATACCGCGGCTTGCTTTTTAATACAGCCGAATCGTCAAGATATTTATATAATAAAACTATTAAAGTACTGTCTGCTTTGCCGGTTTCTGCAAGCAGCACATTGCCCGAAAACCCAAGAGAATCTATAAAAGGGCCTGTTGAAAAAACATAGCTAAAACTGCGGTAAGGATTGTTTTCATTTATATCCTGTATCGAATTAGCCAGGTCAATGCTATAAGTAGTATTGGGCTCAAGCGTGTCACGTAATTTGATAGAGACTTCTTTTAATTTATAATTAATGTTGGGTATTATTTTCGGGTTGGGAGACACCAGTAAGTTTTGCTGCACATTTTGCAGTTGAATGTATTCGTCGAAAGTAAGCGTGATGCGATTGCCTTTAAAATTTGTTGAATGATTCGGTGGGTCAGCATTTACAAGCACGGGCGGAAGCGTGTCCCGTGGGCCGCCGGTAGGAGCACCTATCTGTGCGCAACTGCTTCCAATAATTGATATAATATAAATAAAGCCGATTACTCCAATAAAAACTATTATGCTCTTTAAACTCATTTTACAAAAAAAGCAAACATAATAGCTTTGGGTTGATAATGATTTTTATTCCTCCTAAAATACTTCTAAATCTCCTGCTCTGCTTCTTCGGGAATTTCGTGGAGGGCGATGGCCATATTATTCGTTTTTACGAATTCGCACCAGTGACATTCCGGTTTGCCGCAACCGGTATAAAAATCGTGTTGCTGAATTTTATCCCATACAGTTTTTATTTGTTGTTTTACCGTGGCAATATCTTCAGGTGTAATATAAATTTTTTCCTTGCGGTAATTCTTCTTTTTATCTGGCTCAATAAAATCAAATTCACTGCTTACAGCAATCCAGTCGCGGTTATGATTATCTAACAAAATTTTATAGAACACAGCCTGCCGCCAGTAATCGCCACCGTTTGGTATTTTTTCATACGGAGGTTTTAGTTTGTCTTTTGCATTATCAACACTGCCGGTTTTATAATCCACAACGTTTACTTCTTTACCATTAAATTCAAGCTTGTCTAGTTTGCCTTTTAAAGGAACTCCACCCACTACAATATTTTTTATATTTCTTTCTGTAGCAACAATCCTGTTCCAACTATAAATATATTTCTTATAATAATTGGTGAGCACATCTTCGCCATACTCCAACCTTCTATCAAATTGTTCTTTAGTAAAGCTTTCCCGGTTGCGATGCATATACCAGTTGAAGTTTTGTATAAATTCTTCTTTTAATGGAAAAACATTTTTATTGTCCTGCATTTTTTTGAACAATTGTTCCAGTGCATAATGCACAGCAGAACCAAACTCAGTTGCTTCATTTTTTGGCGAAGGAATGCGGATCAGATTTTTAAAATAAAATTCAAACGGGCATTTTAAATAGTTGTTTAAGGCAGTTACATTCATTACAAACCTGTCCAGCAAAGCGGTAATAAATTCCTTTTCAATTTTTTCAATTTCGGGCCTGGATTCTTGTTGCAGGTACAAAACCTGGAACTCTGCTTCGATGGCGGGATCTACAAAAACTTTTTCAGTTTCCAATTGATGATCGTCTAAAATTTCAGCAATGAACATAGAGGGTTCTAATTCCTTTCCATCATTTTTAAAACAACAATAAGAGATGAATAGATTTTGCTCAGCCCGGGTTAGTGCCACATAAAATAGTCGCCGCAATTCTTCGGCTGATGCATCAGTCTCTTCTTCCCTGTCGGGTAAAAGCGGGGTAAAAATATTATCTGGAAATTTATATCCCCGGTTAGGGTTTCTCTTTTTTTCCCAGAGACTTGAATTGCAGCCGGTAAAAAAAACGTATTCAAATTCAAGACCTTTAGAACCATGCGCTGTCAATAAGTTTACGCCTTTATCATTACCACTTACCTCAACCAAGGGTAACGAAAGTTCCTCACTTTGCATCAGGTCAAATAACCTGGTTAACTGTTTTAGATCAAGCCTGGGATTGCGATGCGTTTCTTCTTTAATAAAATCAAAAAGGCCTGTCAATACCTGCAACAGCCATATCTTCTCATCGCTCTTCATGATGTAGTTCAATATTCCGGCTTCCCGAATAATACATTCAAACAAACCCTGCAATGTGAGATTCGGTACTTTTGAAACAAGTCTTTCTATGGCTTCAATTGCTCTCTTCAGGCTCTCATTCATGCTTTGGGTAAACAGGTCTCTTACCGGTTGTTTACTTCTTTCATACAACAATCTTCTTATAGAAGTTTTATCTTTTGTGAAA
>JALYYM010000510.1 GCA_030946565.1 Bacteroidota bacterium
GTTGATTCAACAGACCAACTGTTGCTGCTTTTAGGAATAAGTAAAAGTAAAAAGCCTCCTGATGACTCACATCCTTTCGGGTACGGGCAGGAACTTTATTTCTGGACAATCATTGTTTCAGTACTCGTATTCGGCATTGGCGGTGGGATGTCGGTATATGAAGGTATCCTTCATATTAATCATCCTGAATCACTGACTGATCCAACCTGGAATTATGTAGTGCTCGGCTGCGCTGCACTTTTTGAAGGAACATCGTTTGTAATATCTGTTAGGAAATTTATTGAAAGACGTGGAAGAAAAAATTTCCTGAGCAAACTCCACAGCAGCAAAGACCCTGCATTGTTTGTAATTATTTATGAAGACGGAGCCGCTCTTGTGGGATTATTCTTTGCTTTCTGCGGTGTTTTTTTTTCTCATTATTTCCAGCTTCCTGTGTTAGATGGTGTTGCTTCCATTTTGATCGGGCTGTTGCTTGCAATTGTTGCAATTATTTTAATTACAGAAAGCAGGAATCTTTTAATCGGTGAAAGCGCCTACAAAGAAAAAGTACAGGGTATTTATGACATTGTAGACAGTGATGAGGATGTGTATAAATTATGCAAACCACTTACCATGCAAATGGGTCCTGGAGAAGTGTTGCTTGCGCTGGATGTAAATTTTAAATCAGGAATCAGCAGCGAACAAATCATGCTGGCGGTGCAACGGTTGGAGAGGAAAATAATGGAGAAATATCCCGATGTAAAACAAATTTTTATTGAGGCAAAGAACCTGAGAAAGAACGTAGATAAAGAAGTATATAATAACGTGAACGAAATATAAAATTTAGAAATCGTTTCGTTCAAATTAAAAACAACAAATTAAAAATAATAACATGAAAAAAGATTTGGAAAATAAAGTGGTTGTAGTAACTGGCGCTTCCGCAGGATTAGGTCGTGCAATTGTACGGGAGTTTGCAAAGCGTGGCGCAAAAATTGGCTTGCTCGCAAGAAACCCAGATGGACTGCAGGCAGCAAAAAAAGAGGTGGAAGATTATGGAAGTGAAGCAGTGGCAATTCCTACAGATGTAGCCAATTATGAAGAAGTAAATAAAGCCGCCGAAATGATTGAAGAAAAATTAGGACCCATAGATATTTGGATAAACAATGCAATGGTAAGTGTATTCGGTCCGTTAAAAAAAATGAATGCTGATGAATTTAAGCGTGTTACCGATGTAACATATTTGGGACAGGTTTATGGTACGATGGCTGCATTAAAAAGAATGCTTCTGCGTGATAAAGGAAAAATTATTTTGATTGGCTCCGCATTGGCATACAGGGGCATTCCGCTGCAAAGCGCTTACTGTGGCGCAAAACACGCCATACATGGTTTTTTTGAATCGCTGCGCTCAGAGTTAATACACGATAAAAGCAACGTGCAATTAAGCATGGTGCAGATGCCGGCAATGAATACTACACAATTCGGTTTTGTAAAAAGTTACCTTCCCAACAAGCCAAAACCTATGGGAACCATCTTTGAACCTGAAGCTGCAGCACATGCGGTATTATATGCAGCGAGACATAACGAAAGAGAAATTTACTATGGCTTCAGCACATTCAAAACTGTCTTAGGAAATAAAGTGTTGCCCGGCTGGCTTGATAAATATCTTGCAGAAACATGTTATAATGGTCAGCAAACCGATGAACCTGATAATAAGAACCGCGCAAATAATTTATGGGAACCGATTCCCGGAGACCATGGTGCAAGAGGGCCGTTCAAGGAAATTTCAAAAAACTTCAGCCCTCTTTTCGTTGCAAAAAAACATAAGTGGATGGCACTCGCTGCTGTCAGCGCATTGGTAATTGGGATGGGCGCTTTGATTATGCGCAGCAATGATGATTGAAATGTTGAAATACATTTTTATTTTGAAAAATTAAATAAAAGTATCATGTTTAAATATGAAATATTTATGTTGCGAATCATCACTATAAAATATTACCGTCTTAAAATTTTTTGCAGTTTAATTTTTCCCATGATTATAACAGGGTGTAATCAACCCGGAAATAAAGATGTATTGGATAAAGCAGCCGTGCATTTTTCAGGAGTTTTCATCACACAATATGTTGCAACTACCCCTTCATTGCGGGTAAAAGGACAGTCGGTTGTGAAGAGTACCGGTGACAGTATCTTTAATGTAAAAGGTACAGTGGAAGGATTTACTTCTTACAATGTTCCTGTCAGCATTAAACACTTCAGCGAAACATTGCACTATTCAGGAGGCGACCCGGGTAAAGCTGAAAATTGGAAATGTATAGATATATATATTGACGATAAAAAAATGAAATAATATTTTTTCATAACAGGATACAGTTTAAAAAATGAGCATACTTGTTATTATTGTTTTCATTCTTGGGTATATAGTGATTGCTTTTGAGCAACCGCTAAAACTAAACAAAGCCGCTCCGGCATTATTTACGGGAGTTCTCTGCTGGACTATTTACATACTAAGCGGTGTTGAACAAGTAAAGGCAGGAAAAGAATTACTTCAGAACCTGAGTGATATTTCTGCTATTTTATTTTTCCTGCTGGGCGCCATGACGATCGTGGAACTCATTGCCAATCATAATGGGTTTGAGCTCATCACTCAAAAAATAAAAACAAAAAGTAAAGTAAAACTGCTCTGGATTATTTCGTTCATCACCTTTTGCCTTTCAGCAATTTTAAATAATATGACCACGGCCATCGTGATGACATCCTTAGCTGCAAAATTGTTGCAGGATAAAAATGACCGTCTTTGGTTTGCCGGAATGATCATCATTGCAGCCAATGCCGGCGGGGCATTTTCACCCATTGGCGATGTAACAACTACAATGCTTTGGATAGGCAAGCAGGTGACTGCTCAAAACATCATTGTAGAATTATTTTTGCCTGCACTAATGGTAACCATTGTTCCCCTTCTTATTATCTCTTTTAAATTACGAAATCAAACTATTGAATATAAACAAACCGAAATGCGTGACATCGATAAAATGTCATCCGGCGTTGTTCTGATTTCTGGTATTATCCTGCTTCTTTTAGTTCCGGTTTTTAAAGTGCTCACAAGTCTTCCGCCATTTATGGGGGTACTATTTGCACTAAGCATACTATGGATTATTGTGGCAGTAATAAACTACAAAAAGCCTGCGGAAAAAAAATTAGAATTAACTGCCGTCCATGCTTTGAAAAATATTGACATTCCGGGTCTTCTCTTCTTCCTTGGTATTCTTCTGGCAGTTGCAGCCATTCAGTCTTTCGGAATGCTGAAACAGGTTGCAGTTTTCCTTGACAATTCATTAGGAAATATTTACATGATTGGCACTTCGCTTGGTGTTGCTTCTGCCTTTATTTCCAATGTTCCGCTTGTGGCTGCCACGCAGGGAATGTATAACCTTTCAGCCTATCCTACCGACCATCCTTTATGGGAGTTCATTGCGTTGGCAACAGGCACCGGGGGAAGTATTATCGTTTTTGGTTCAGCAGCAGGAATAGCAGCAATGGGAATAGAAAAAATTGAATTTATGTGGTA
>JALYYM010000511.1 GCA_030946565.1 Bacteroidota bacterium
GACCACATAAAAGAAGCAAAAGACACTGTAGTTTCTTTTGAGATTCTTCCTCCGTTGAAAGGAAAAACAATTGAATCAATTTACAATCACCTGGATCCATTAATGGAATTCAAGCCTGCATTTATTAATGTAACCTATCACCGCAGTGAGCAGGTTTTTAAAAAGAAAGCGGATGGTACTTTTGAAAAAGTAGAAATCCGGAAGAGGCCCGGTACGGTGGGCATTTGCGCCGCAATAATGAATCATTATAAAATCGATGCGGTGCCGCATTTAATCTGTGGCGGCTTTAATATACAGGAAACGGAAAATGCGCTGATTGATCTTGCATTCCTGGGTATTGATAATGTGCTTTTGCTTCGTGGCGATGCGCCAAAAAATGAAACGTTGTTTGAGCCTGAAAAAAACGGGCATGCGTATGCGTTAGACCTCTTAAAACAAGCAATAAATTTAAACAATGGTATTTACCTTGAAGAAGATATAAGAGATGGCTACAAAACAAAATTTTGCATCGGTGTGGCCGGCTATCCTGAAAAGCATTTTGAAGCTCCCAATATTGAAAGCGATTTGCGTTATCTAAAACTAAAAGTGAACGCAGGAGCAGATTATATTACTACACAGATGTTCTTTGATAATAAAAAGTATTTTGATTTTATAAAAAAATGTAAGGAAGCCGGTATTGAAATTCCTATTATTCCAGGGTTGAAACCAATCACATCAAAAAAACAATTATCGGTTTTACCACGCACTTTTCATGTAGATATTCCCACGGAGTTAAGCAATGAAATTATCAAATGCAAAACAGATGCTGACGTGGAAATAGTTGGTACGGAATGGCTGCTGCAACAATCCCGCGAGCTAAAAAATTCAGGCGTTCCTGTATTGCATTATTACACTTTAGGCAAGCCACATGTAGTAGCAAATGTGGTAAAAGAATTAGTGTAAATTAATATTGTCCGACTAGCTCAATGAAAACTGCGCTGGCATTGGCCTCACCCCCCACCCCCTCTCCGAACTAGAGGGGCCGTGAAACTAAATGCCAGCAAGTGTTCAAAAAAATTTAAAATTTTTAGTTGGACAATAATGCTTAAAAATATAAAACTCTTAATCATAACATAAAGGCCAGCGCTATCATAGCATTGGCCTTTTTGTTTATTAAATTTCGCTTTACTTCAGCGGAAATCCAATCGAAATACTCACCGTGCGGTATTTATTTTTATCATCAGCGCTATTGTTGCTTTGCGTTGAGTTGATCTTTGCCAGGCCAAAACCATAATTGGCTTTCAATAAAATTTTCCCCAGGTCCAGGCCACCGCCTATGTTTAATCCAAAATCAAAACGTTTGATTTTATCATAAGCAGCATCATCCTGTTCAGACGTAAAAGGGTCATCATTGCTGAATTTAATATTATTGCTGCCGGAAGAAGTGGAGCCTAAAAATTTTGAATCCGTTTTAGACTTTCCCGCAATGCCCATAGCAGCATAAGGGCCGCCATGAAAAAATAAATTGCTGTTTTTTTCCAAGGGCACACGAAAAACCAGGTTTAACGGCACTTCCAGGTACAAGGGATTAAATTTTGTCTTTACGTAATTGTCATTTGTGTTGCTTGTTAAGTAAGTCTCTGCTTTAGAGCCGTGGCCTTGCAGCAACAATCCGCTTTCAAGGTCAATTACTTTTGAAAGGCCGAACCTTCCGAGGATACCTGCATTAAATGTGGTAAGCAGGTTGTTTTTTTCTGTATTTCCTGAAGCAGTTTTGGTAATGTTTGCAAGGTTTACGCCGCCCTGCAGGTACACCTGTGAATGGGCTTTGGCAAACATTGTTAGCACAATGGCAAGAGTTAATAGTGTTTTCATTTTTGTGGTTTAGGTTTCAAATTTTGAGGTTGCAAATAATAATCCTGTTCTTATACTCTACTGCAAAAGAATTAAAATGTAAGTAGGGAATAGAGCCGGCAATAATAATGGCTGGGAGTGCCAGATTTGTATATATCGGCTATAAATATTTCAAATAAGTATGTCAGTAGTTTAAAGCAGCGATTTAAAAACTTTTTCATTTATCTTAACCGGGTATTTTTTCCTGAGCGACTCTATCCACTTCTGTTCAAGAAAAGATTGGTAATCGTTTATAACAAGGCCCCTTGCATCTTCGAAGCTTCTCTGCTGATCCTGGGGATATAATTTTATAACCTGTGCAAAAACCGCTGTCCCATCTCCCTTATTTATC
>JALYYM010000389.1 GCA_030946565.1 Bacteroidota bacterium
AAATTTTAGTGCTAACTCATCCGACTGGAAGCATGTCAAATTTAACCAGGACTTTAATCAGCCTAACCCTGCGTTACAAGCAACTTACCTGGGTAACAACAAGTGGCAGTTCACTATTACTGGTGGCTTGCGAGCTTACTACGGCCTTACCGATCCAAATGAAGTAATTCAAAAAATTGCCATTCTTTTCCGCAATGGCAATGGCGCTTTGAAGCAAGCCAATACTGATGGAAGCGATATGTACATTCCGGTAAACACTTCGGCTCTTGCCGTAAGATTTACCTTGCCTTTGATACAGCCAACCTATATTCCTACGCCGGTAACGATTACAAAAAATATTGGCGATAATATTGCAATGACTGCAGTGGCAAATATTCCATCTGCTTTAAAATTATATTTTAATGGAACTGTTGTGCAAACAGCTACAAACGCAACAACTATTTCTGCCAACCCGGTAATAGCAGTTGGAGGCACGCAGGTGCTGGTGACAGAAGCTACGAACGGCGGCGTAACAGTTGCTGATACTATTAAATTTTTTGTGTCGGGCGGTGTTACCATTGCGCCTTTACCGGCGGGCGTAAGAGACGGAATAAACTATAATTCCAATAATACATCTGCTACGCTTGTGCTCTATGCACCAGGTAAAATGCGAGTGTCTGTAATTGGAGAATTTGCCGGGAGTAACTGGACGGAAAAATCCCAGTACCAATTGAATAATACGGCCGATGGAAATTACTGGTGGATTACGCTTAATGGTTTGACGCCGGGCACTGAATATGCGTTTCAATATCTTGTTGACGGCACATTGAAAATTGCGGAGCCTTATACTGAAAAAGTGTTGGACCCATACAACGATCAGTATATTCCTGCCAGCACGTATCCTGCCCTCAAGCCTTATCCGACGGGACTCACAACCGGTGTGGTAAGCATATTACAAACTGCCGCTCCAACTTACAACTGGCAGGTAAATAATTTTCAAAGGCCTGATAAAAGAAGCCTGGTGATCTATGAATTGCTGGTAAGAGATTTTGTGGCCAAACATGATTGGAACACCTTGCGTGATACGCTTAACTATCTAAAAAAGCTTGGAATAAACGCTATTGAGATAATGCCTTTTAACGAATTTGAAGGCAATATAAGCTGGGGATATAATCCTGATTTTTATTTTGCACCTGATAAATATTATGGCCCTGAAAATACCTTGAAAGAATTTATTGATAGCGCTCACAGAAATGGAATTGCAGTGGTAATGGACATCGCCTTAAATCATTCGTTTGGTTTAGCACCCATGGTGCAGTTATACTGGGATGCCGCGAACAACAGGCCCGCAGCGAATAATCCCTGGTTCAACCCCGTTCCAAAGCATGCCTTTAATGTTGGTTACGATATGAACCATGAAAGCCCGGCCACGCATTATTTTGTGAGCCGCGTAGTTGAGCATTGGCTTACGGATTATAAGATCGACGGTTTTCGCTTTGATCTTTCCAAAGGATTTACGCAAACACAAACCTGCGATGCAAATGGCAATAATTGTAATGTGGCCGCCTGGGGCGATTACGATCAAAGCCGGGTAAATATTTGGGAAGGATATTATGATACGCTGCAATTGAAATCGTCCGGCTCGTACTGCATACTCGAGCATTTTGCCGACAATACAGAAGAGACGGTATTATCAAACTACGGGATGATGCTATGGGGAAATATGAATTATAATTATAACCAGGCAACAATGGGATATAACACCGGGTGGAATTTTGATTATGGAATTGCCTCAGTTCGTGGATGGACGAATCCCTACCTGGTGACTTATGCAGAAAGCCACGATGAAGAAAGATTGATGTATAAAAATATTCAATTCGGAAATTCGTCTGGTTCTTACAATATAAAAGACACGATCACCGCTCTGCGCCGCGAGGAGATGGCTGCTGCGTTTTTATTTACCATACCCGGCCCGAAAATGCTTTGGCAGTTTGGCGAATTGGGATATGATTATTCAATAACATCATGCCATCCGGGGAATATAATCCCGCAGCCTTATCCCCAAAATAATTGCCGTACCGATCCAAAACCTATAAGATGGGATTACCTGCAGCAGCCGGCCAGGAAAAAATTGTATGATGTGTATAGCGCATTGATAAAGCTTCGCTTCAATAATCTTTATAAAAATATTTTCATCTCTAATACAACACAACAGGATTTTACGGGCGCTTTTAAATATTTAAAACTTAGCCAGGGTGGCGCATCAATTGTTGTAATTGGAAATTTTGATGTGGTATCGCAAACAGGTTCCGTAACCTTTCAAAATGCAGGTACATGGTATGATTATTTAAACGGAACAACAATCACTGCTACAGGTGCCGCGCAATCCTTTACACTGCAGCCGGGTGAATACCATGTTTACCTGAACATGAATGCAGCCTTACCGGTTACGCTTATAAGCTTTGATGGAAAACACATCGGAAACAAAAATCTTTTATCATGGAAGGTTGCCAATGAAACCGGCCTGGATCATTATGAATTGCAGCGCAGTGATGATGGACAAAATTTTTCAGGCATTGCTACAATCAATGCAACAGGAAATGCTAATTATTCTTTTGCAGATGTTCTTAATGCAGGTTCTTCGCCAATATATTTTTACCGTCTTAAAAGCGTGGATAAAGATGGCAATTTTAAATTGAGCGCCATAATAAAGATCAGGACAACTTCAGATAATAACTTTGTTGAAGTAAATCCAAATCCTTTTAAAGATAAGCTGAAAGTAAGCATTGAGACTGCATCACAGGATAAAGTGACGTTGATTATAACAGATATGAGTGGCAGGCAGCTCGTAAAGGAGGTTAAAAATTTATTTGCCGGAAATAATATAGTGGAGATTAATGAAGCAGGTAAGTTTGCAGACGGCAGCTATCTCCTTACTGTGGCATCTTCCCAGCAAATGCAAACTATTAAAATAGTGAAAGGAAATTAGGCGATGTATTTATATGATATAGAATATTTGAGCCGCGAGTTTAACCCTTTTTAATAATAACATGGCAGAAATCTCTAAAGAAACGCTTCCAAAAAGTATAAAAACTTTTAAAGCGATTCAATCGGAAGTACAAAGTATCAATCGCGTAGCGCTATCAATTGATTGTGTAATTTTTGGATTTGACGAGAACAAACTAAAGGTGTTGCTGATACGCTCAGATTTAAAAAAGTTTCAAAACAAATGGACGCTGCTAGGCGACCTTGTAAAGCCTGATGAAGACCTTGACACTTCTGCGTATAACATTTTACAAAAGAGAACCGGGCTGAGCGATGTGTACCTTGATCAGGTACATACTTTCGGCGAAGTCTGCCGGCACCCCGCCGGCAGGGTAGTCACGGTGGCTTACTGTTCTCTCATAAACATTCAGCATCATCGCCTGAATATATTGGACAATGAAATACACTGGCATGAAATTGACCATGTAACGGACCTTGCATTTGATCATCAAAAAATATTTGAGGCGTGCTATAGTTGGCTGCAAAAAAGAGTGCAGGAACATCCGCTGGGGTTGAGCCTTCTGCCTAATAAATTTTCCTTGCGTGAACTACAGAACT
>JALYYM010000394.1 GCA_030946565.1 Bacteroidota bacterium
CTACAATTGAAACAGTATCTATGTCCCTTAAATTTTTTACAAGCAGTTGGAAAGACTCTTTAAGAAGCGGCAACCTGTTAGGTAAATCCATGCTGCCTGATACATCAATAAGAAACACAAAATTTGAGGGAGGAACTTTATCAAGATTTAGTTTTTTGCCCGAAAGGTTTATGTATAGTAATTGGTTATTCTTATTCCAGGGGCATTGTGTTAGTTGAGATTCAATTCTAAAAACATTTCCGGAGTCAGGCTCTTTATAATTAAAATTAAAATAGTTGAGCATTTCATCAACCCGCACTGCATCCGGAGGCACTTTGCTACCCTGGTTAATAAACCGCCGCACATTGCTGTAGGAAGCTTTATCTATGCGCATTGCAAAGCCCGTAGTATTTTCGACTTTGCTTTTTATAAAATCATTTTCTATCAGGTTACTATAGCTTTCATCCTGGAAATAAGCTGTGGGATAAATATTCCCTTCAGCTCCCGTAGTAATTGAAATGAGCTTGTTTTTTTTTATGCTCACATTGGTCAAAAGCATTTTCAACATTATCTCCTGGTACACGTCGCTTTTTATCCGTAACGATTTTGTCTCATAGCCATCATTGCTTATCACCAAGGAATCGTACAAATTTGATGAAGGGATACCAAAGCCGCCGGTGATGCCGCTGTAAAATATTTGATGACTTGCAGGCATGTAAATTTTCACATTCTGTATGGGCTGATTTTTTTCATCTTTAATTTCTCCCCTTATATAATACTGGCCAGATGCGTGCAGCATCAAGATCAATAAGCATAAAGTAAAAATCGCTTTTTGCAAAAGGTTAATTTTGAAATGAAAAGAATTAAAGTTGATCCACTGCCTATTCTTTTATGTGGAGTTGACAAGCAAGCAATGTGTTTTCCGGAATGTTCAAGATTTTTTTTTACGCTGAACTGTAAACTTAAACTAACTGGTAAATTTCTTTAATATTTCTTCCAAGCCCATCGTAATCCAGTCCATAGCCGAGTACAAATTTATTAGGAATAGTAAATCCCAAATAGTCAATATCTATAGGGTGTATCATTGCGTCAGGCTTATGCAAAAGGGAAGCAATTTTTAAGGAAGCCGGGTGATGGTGCTGTAACTGTGGTAAAAACTGGAAAAGAGTTTTGCCGGTATCCACAATGTCTTCTACTATAATCACATCCCTGTGCCATAGATCAGCGTCAAGCCCGATAGCTGTGATAACTTTACCGGTTGACTTTACGCCTTTGTAAGATGCCAGCTTTATAAAACATATTTCGGCTTCAAGGGTTATTTCTTTAAAAAGATCAGCGGCAAATATAAATGCACCATTAAGTATCGCAATGAACAATGGCTTTTTACCTTCGTAATCTTTGTTTATTTCCCCGGCAATTCTTGATACTTCTTTTGCAATTTGAAATGAATCTAAATAAGGTATAAATTCTTTGTCATGTACTTTAATGGAATGCATAATTATTTTGAAATGATAAGTTGTTGGCCTATTTGTAAATTGTCGTTTGATAAACTATTCCATTCTTTTAACTGGGAAACAGTAACACCATATTTTTTTGCAATGCTGTACAGTCCTTCCTTTGCCTGCACTTCGTGATAAGCAGGCTGTACGGTTGATGCCTTCGGTTTAATCGGTTGCTCTGTATAGTTTATATTAGAAGCCTGGTAATTACTGTTGCTTATTGCTTTTAAAAGAATCTTAGTTCCTGCATAAATATTGTCTGTCACTGAAAGATTATTGTAGTCGCAAATGCTTTGCAAAAGAACCCCGTTTTTCTGTGCTACATCATAAAGATTTTCTCCGCTGGCGGCAATGTAGTAATCCCGGTTTCCTTCTTTTTGTTTTCTTTCCAAAAAAATAATCTGGTCTTTATCAAGCAGGCCATCTTTACTTAAATCATTATACTCAAGAAGCTTTGCAAGGTTAATGTTATACGATGTAGCAATGGCCAGCAAGGAAGTTCCTTTATTAGCGAACAATGCTTTCTTGCCATT
>JALYYM010000404.1 GCA_030946565.1 Bacteroidota bacterium
TAGTAAGCTTGAGCAGTTCTGATTTTATTAGAAGGTTTTAATTTTTCATACTGGGTAAAATGATAGGCACACTTATTATTTTACCCAAACTTTTACCAGGAAGTCTCCTTTCCAATTCCCTTCTGCCGTTAGGCTCTCGCCGATTATTAATTTATAGGTGCCAGGCATTTTAATTTTATATTCGAGTTCTCTGGCAAACGGGCCATCAAGGCTGCTGTCCGGCATTTGCAACTGGTTTATACGCAGAAGGAATTAATTTGGCGTACAAAATTTTTCCTGATGCAATTTGAACAGGAAGAATCTTGTGATCTTTTACACCATCAATATTCATTTTTGCAAATAGAGTATCACTGCCGGCAAATAATGTTTGTGTAGTGTCTGTGGTTACATCTTCGCCAATTACAGTATCTTTTTTTAAAACCGTATTCAATGAAGAGGAATCCGTATCGGCAGCAGCAAGTTGCTCATTACTTGAAACAGATTGATTGCAACAACACAAAACCAACAATAGAAATATTAAATAAGAAAAACTCTTTTGCATTTTAAGGCTATTCATTTAGCAGGGGTTCTACCGTATAACCTGCCTTCCTTAGCAGGCTAATCAATCCCTGCTCACCTGTTAGATGGCCTGCACCCACGGCAACAAACACACTTTCTTTTTTCATTATTTCCTTTAACTGTTTTACCCAGTTTTTATTTCTGTCATTCAGCAGCAAGTCATCATATTTATCCGAGCCAAATTCACTTTTCATAAGCATGTTTTGCATAGAATCGAGGTCTTGTCTTTTATATAGATCAACCATTTCGTCAAATTCATTTTTATAGATAGAAAAGCTATCGATGTTTTTCAGCAATTCTTTAGCCTGCCATTCATAAGGGATACTATCAAAAACAGATGCCTGGAATTGCATTGTTTCCAGGCCTTTTATTTCCTTCTTATTTTCTTTGGCAACTTTTAACAGCTCCTCCTCCACTCCTGCCGGTGAAGAGCAATTCATCATTTTAGGATACAATAACGCCACTAAAAAATAGGGCTTTGCTTTTTCAAGAAACATCATCGGCGTTTTCAATGTGTCGGCAAAATATTTCTGCAGTCGTTCGTAATCTTCATGCGAATATAAATCCTGCAGCCTTTTCCCATCTTTCATATTCATAAAAAGAAGGCCACCCATAAGGGTTGCAGGATCATCCATATCAAGCTCCATGTATATTTCATTGCTTGCTTTTACTGCATCCAAAAGTTGTTTGCTGAAATGAATATCGTCCTTGCATAATAAATGAAAAGTTCCAAACAGGAAACTAGGTTTCTCAAGGCCGTTGCCACTTACCTGCCACAAAAGCGTATTGCTGTTTTTTTGTTTTATAAAAGTGCTTGAGGGCTGGGCTTTACAAGCGGCAAAACAATAAGAAAAAAGAAACGCAGGCAGGATCCATTTCATTAAAAAGATTTTATTAAATGTGTTCATTAAAAATACTTCGTAAAGTAAGTAAACATTTGTTACTGGCCTGGCGGCTAAATAAAATCCTGCTAGAATTTAATGAATAGACTAACCGTTCTTAGCCTAAACTTTTTCAATATTCCCGGGACGAATGTAAGAAGCTGTAAGCGCTGCAAAGCCAGCTATCAATGCACCGATCAAGGCAGTTATTAAAAATAAAAGAAAGGAATTTGAAGAATGTAATATTAGCATTGACACACGGTGCGCCAGTATATTATTATTATTACTACTTATCCAAAACGACATTATTCCCCATAATAAAAACAAAGCAGTAAAGCCCGCAGAAAAAGAAACAATGGGAGTTTGTGGTATAAAAGCTGCAACCAAAAATGCTACAATAGCGATGCTCCACCATGGAAAATAAAGGCAGGCACAAAAGCTAAGTAGCATGATTAATATGATAGTAATTAAAAATTTCATAGAAAAAATTAGTGGTTAATAATTTGAACTGTGTTTGCTTTCCATTATAAAATGGCTTACAATTTTATTATAAAAAAAATGAGTAAAATGCTGCTACGAACTTCTATAAGAGAATTTCATTTTAAACTTTACACGTTTATCATTCGCTTCATTTGCCTTCATTATCCAAAGAGGAAAATAAGCGCCGTTCGCCCAGGTGTCTATACCATTATCATAATATTTGCTGCCTGGGTTTCCGCTTTGGCCACCCGGGTACACGCCCCAGGCCTCAGTTTCAGGTGTTAAGCTTACGACCATTCTCCAGCTTGGGCCATGATTTGAATTCGCCGCATTAATAGTGTTAGTGCCGCCGCCTATTGGCAAATGCAACCTGCTAAAGGCATCAAGTTTTGCTAGGTGCTCCACTCTTGTATCCTTATATTTTCCCCATTCCATCCGTCCATCTTTATCGGCATTTTTAATAGTAACCATTGCTTTTTTAAATGCAGCCGTCATTATACCGGGCAGGGTTTCCACCATTGGCGTATTTATATTGTCAATAAATTTAAAAGCAGAATCTTTCAAAAGATTATTAAGTAAGGTACCTGCCTCAGGCATTATTAAGCTACCACCGCTTTTTAGAAATTCATCATCCCAGATTTTATTTTCAAGCGTGTCCCATGTTACCACAAAAATGGTGGCGCCTTTTGAATGAACATCATTTATAAAATTCCAGTTTTTTAAAAAGTCAAAATATTTAGATTCTTCATTATCTAATTTTTTTACATCCACATTTTTAATTATGAGCGGCATGGCCATCTGTGCAAATACATTGTAATTATCTGTTTGAAGCTTCATCATATCCTGGGGGGTTATGTTATTCATGGCGCTCAATCTTTTGTTTATTTCCCATCCCCTGTACACCGGAAAGCCTCCACCTAAATAATATGGATAAGTGCTGTCTGCCGGCAATTGATTCGCGCTGCTTACAAAGCCTCTTTCAGGATTTATGATATGTGGATTTTCATCTTGTGGAATCATACCCTGCCAAAAATAACTGCTATCCGTCCCAGGCATTACGAAGTCTCCTTGCCTTTTCCATTTCGCCGGAAACTCTCCCTGGTCCCATAGTGCAATGTCACCGTTCTTACATGCAAACACACAATTTTGTCCGGGAGTATGTAAATATTTTATGGCTTCTGCATAGTCGTTATAGTTTTTTGCCCTATCTAAAAGGGTGAATATTTTTAGATCATTGCTTGGGTCATGCGCCTTCCATCTTACTGCATAATATTTATTGTTGGTTTCCCTCAATCCATGATAGCTTTTATCATACATGACGGGGCCAATATTAGTATAGGCAACGGTATCTAAATAGTCAGCCTCACCCTTTACTTTAATATCTTCGACTCTAAAAGTTGTTGACCGCCAGGTATTATTAAACCAATATTCCTTACGACTATCATCACGAAATTTTATTTCATAATAATCTCTTACATCACGGCCGGCATTGGTAAAGCCGAAAGCGCAATCATCATTAAAGCCAATAATAATCGCAGGCGCCCCAGGAAAAGAGACACCGTACGCATTAAAGTCGGGCGTAACGATTTGCATTTCAAACCAAAGAGATGGAAGGTTTAATGACAGGTGAGGATCGTTACAAAGTATGGGATAGCCGCTTTTGGTTTTTGTACCACTCACTGCCCAGTTATTACTTCCATTGGCCGGGTTTGGCTTCTGCTCTTTTATATCTACCGAATCTTTTTTACCAAAATAAAGAGAGTCGGCAGAGGCAGGTATTTTTAGGTCCAATGCCGGCTTCGGATACACGGTTCCGTTAGGAACGATAG
>JALYYM010000422.1 GCA_030946565.1 Bacteroidota bacterium
TAAAAATTGTTTGCTTCTCCAATCTTGAAACGGCATCTATTCTGAATCCTTCTCTTACTACTGTTACCCAGCCTGCGTTTGAGATGGGAAAGACTGCGGCTACTCTTTTATTTAGGGCGTTGGCAAAATCAAGTTTTAATTTAAAAAAGGAAAGTATTGTAATTCCTTCTAACTTAGTTATAAGAGGCTCGACAAGCTAATTGGTAATAATTTTATTTAATAAAAATCAGTTTTTCTTTACCACAGAAAAATCAGTTTTGAAAAAAACTTCAGATTAAAAAAATATCCGGCTATGAACTTTAATAAAAAATTATCATCCGCTTTTATTATCTGCTTCTCAATTTTCTCGTTACAGTTAGTTGCGCAGCAAAAAAATTACACCGTAGCAAATGCTCATGCACATAATGACTACCTGCATCTAATTCCATTTCACACGGCATTCGATGCCGGCTTTGGTTCTATTGAGGCTGATGTGTACCCTGTAAATGGAATTTTAATGGTTTCTCATAATAAAAAAGACATTAAGCCGGAACGTACTTTGGAGGCTTTATACATTGAACCACTACTAAATGAACTTTTAAAAGACAGTTCCCGTAAACTAAAGCTGTTGATTGATGTAAAAGAAAAATATGCTGTTGCGCTGCAATTGCTTTTAAAGGAAATCGAACCTTTGAAAAAATATTTATACTCGCCGGAGCAATCGGGTAATCCTGTTATGATTTTAATTAGTGGCGAGCGGCCTCCACCGGCCGAGTACAAAAATTATCCATACTATATTTTTTTTGATGATGACCTTAGACTAAAACACAACGAGGAAGAATGGAAGAGAGTAGGCCAGGTAAGCCTTTCCTTTGAAAGATATTCTGACTGGCAGGGTGTGAATTCACCCGAAGATAAAGACAAGAAAATATTGCAGCAGCTTGTAGATAGTGTCCACAGAAAAGGAAAAACAATTCGGTTCTGGGCTGCACCCGACACAGAAGATTCATGGAAAATGCAAAAGGAGCTTGGAGTAGATTTGATTGGTACTGATGAAATTGATGAGCTTGCTGAGTTTTTAAAGAAGATGCCATAAAGATTAAAACAGAATTTAGTCAATAAAATACGTAAGGCGATAGCAAAAAAATAACTTACTTTATAACTCGCTTACTATGTTTTCAATGAAAGAAATCAAGCAGAAGCATATAAATTTTTAAAACATGATACGTACCGTTGTAATACCCGAAGAGCAAAATATATCCATTAAAGTGCCTGAAAATTTTGTGGGGAGGCAAGTTGAAGTAATTGCTTTTACAATTGAGGAAACGCTAAAGGAATCCAATATTGAGGACAAGCCCTTGACATATTTTACAAGTGAAAAAGCATTGGCTAAAGATTGGTTAACAAATGAAGAAGATAAAGCATGGCAAGATTTATAAAAGGCGACGTGGTAATACTTCCTTTCCCTTTCTCTGATTTATCGGGATCTAAAAAAGGCCTGCTTTGGTGTTGGCTGATTTGCCAGGTGATGATATTCTACTTTGCCAGATCACCTCACAACACACCAAAGATAATTTTGCTGTGACATTGAGTACCACTGATTTTAAAGTGGGCTCACTTCCTGTTCACTCTTATATCCGCCCTACACGAATTTTTACTGCTGATAAAAATATTATTATACGTAAAGCCGCAACTGTTACATCCAATGTGCTCTATGACGCGGTGCAAAAGATTATAAAACTTATACAGTGAAAATTATTTCCTTTCTAAAAATCTTACTTCCCTTCAAAAATTTTCTCAAACAACTGGTCGAAATTTTTATTCATACTCCCCCACTTAAATTCATGGTTTGGGGTTAGGTATTTATAACCTTTGTAACTATTGGAAGTTACCACGGCATTCTTACTCACCGCTTCACCGGTAATCCATCCATAGAAGCCAACTTTATTATTCACAAAATCAATCCAGCCTACAACAACAAAATCTTTTGACACCGGGTTTTGCTCACTTGGATATCCATAAGTCCAGTTATCGTTAGGAGCGTTAGATGTAGATTTTTTGGCAACTTTTATATCCAGCTTTTTATTATTAATTAAAAAATCAAATTCATCAGAACTTCTGTCCTTATAATTTTCCCTGTCAACTTTAAACACAAGCTTTTTTATAATAAGCATTTGCTCAAAAGCCAGCTCACCGATACAGCCAAGTAATGCCTTTTCTATACGTGCTTCTTTTGATAATCCAAACCTTGAATACAATTCATTACCTAACATTTCAATAGCTCTTTGACGAGCTTTTCGATGGTTAACTTTGAAGTCGAAATCTTCAACTATCATATTCTCCAAAAATTATACAATGCACATATTTATTGCATTGATGAGTAAAAGAATTAAGAACTCTTCACTTCTCTGCCGGCATTTAAACTAAATTTGCCCGGAAAAAACATATAATGCGTTTTACCATTTACGATATAAAGGATGAATTATCATTAGTAGCTGAGGATGTAGAAAAATATATTAAGCAAAACAAAATAAAGATAGACAAGGACGGCACAATTTCGGAAAAGGCTTATCAAATGTTGTTTGACTTTTACTCCTCTCCGCAAGACTCCATTAATAAAAAACCTGTTTATATCTTGAATAATCATAAAATTAAGGTTAAAACGAAACCTATTTATGAAGATCAAGACCAACGGGTTTCTTTATTTAAAGATGATGCTATTAATTTTTTAAAGAATTTGCCTGCATCGAGCGTCGACATAATAATAACCGATCCGGCCTATTCAGGAATGAATCAACGCTTGAAACTTGGCCGTGGAAAAATCATTGGAAAGTATGCTGATGCAGGGAAAAAGGGAGCAAAATGGTTTGGAGAGTTTCACGACACGGAGGATAACTACAAAATCTTTCTCCAAGAATGTTATCGTGTTATGAAAAATAA
Source organism: Bacteroidota bacterium (assembly GCA_030946565.1). Next base: position 2,920 of record JALYYM010000422.1, read on the forward strand.
TAGGCACATCTATAT
>JALYYM010000522.1 GCA_030946565.1 Bacteroidota bacterium
TTACCGGGGAAGGTTTTTTTGCCTCCAAACTTAGCGATGTAGTCGGCCTCGCAAGAAAAAATTCTATATGGCCTTTGCCTTTTGCGACAAGCTGTTGCGGTATTGAATTTATGGCTTTAATGGGCTCACATTACGACCTTGCAAGGTTTGGCTCTGAAAGAGTAAGCTTTTCTCCACGCCAGTGCGATCTTTTGATGGTGATGGGAACAATAGCCAAAAAAATGGCGCCGATTGTGAAGCAGGTTTACCTGCAAATGGCCGAGCCACGCTGGGTTTTAGCGATGGGTGCTTGTGCAAGTAGCGGCGGCATCTTTGATACATATTCTGTATTGCAGGGCATTGATCAAATTATCCCGGTTGATGTATATGTCCCCGGTTGTCCTCCCAGGCCTGAAGCAGTATTAGATGGCTTTATGAAAGTGCAGGACCTGGTAGGTAAAGAAAGTTTAAGAAGAAGAAACTCTGACAGATACCAGGAACTGATGAAAAGTTATGGGATACAGTAGTAAGTAGTAAGTAGTAAGTAGCAGGTAGCAAGAAGCAAGATTGAAGAAGTAAGAAGTTAGCTTATTAAAATTGATAAAATGAGTTTGACCAACGAAATAATCAGGAATAAACTTACAGATAAATTCGATGAAGAAATAACCGGTATGGAAGAGCCGTATGGCATGCTTACGTTCTCATCGCATAAAGACCATAACCTGAAAATTCTCCAGTTTCTTTATGATGATCCTGAATTGCAATTTCGGTTTTTAACTGACCTATGCGCTGTGCATTATCCTGACCGGAAGGGTGAAGAGCTTGCAATTGTTTATCATTTGCACAACCTTGTTGACAATATCCGCATACGTTTCAAAGTATATACTGACGTTAACAAACCAGATGTGTTTAGTGCGACCGCATTGTATGCCGCGTCGAATTGGATGGAAAGAGAAACGTATGATTTTTACGGAGTAAATTTTATTGGTCATCCAAACCTCAAGCGGATATTGAATATTGATGATATGGAATATTTTCCCATGCGAAAAGAATTTCCATTAGAAGATCAGACAAGGCTCGATAAAGATGATGAAATGTTTGGAAGAAATTAATTCAGAAAAAGTACAACAATCAGATGAATGAGTGAACATGTAAAATTACCGGAGGGAAGTCTTGAAAAGCAGACAACAACACTCAATCTTGGACCGACACATCCTGCCACACATGGCGTATTTCAAAATATAATTGAACTTGATGGAGAAAGAATTGTTGGCGCAACACAAACCGTCGGCTACATCCATCGGGCTTTCGAAAAGATTGCAGAGCACCGCCCCCTGTATCAAATTACGCCACTTACCGATCGCATGAATTATTGTTCATCGCCTATTAATAACATGGGATGGCACATTGCGTGCGAAAGATTGCTTGGCGTAAAAACACCTAAGCGTGTTGATTATTTGCGCATCATTATGATGGAGCTCGCACGCATTTCAGATCATCTAATTTGTAACTCAATCGTAGGTGTTGATTCCGGGGCATATACCGGCTTCCTGTATGTAATGCAGTACCGGGAATTGATCTATGAAATTTATGAAGAAGTTTGCGGTAGCCGGCTTACTACCAATATGGGCCGCATAGGAGGATTCGAAAGAAATTTTACAAATACGGCTTTTGAGAAACTTGAGAAATTCATTAAAGAATGGCCGATCGTTTTGGCGGAATTTGACAATCTTTTCAAACGCAATCGCATTTTTATGGATCGTACGATTGGCGTAGGTCCTATATCTGCGGAACGAGCCTTAAATTATGGATTTACCGGCCCAAATTTAAGAGCAGCAGGAGTTGATTACGATGTGAGGGTTCATACTCCTTATAGCAGTTATGAAGATTTTGATTTCACAATTCCGGTTGGTTCTACCGGCGACTGTTATGACAGGTTTTTAGTACGCGACCAGGAAATGTGGCAAAGCCTTCATCTTATAAAACAAGCTTATAAAAAAGTGCAGGAATTCAAGGGCGAAGAAGCTGAGATATTCCATGCGGATGTTCCCGAATATTATTTGCCTGATAAGAAAGATGTTTATACGAAAATGGAAGCGCTCATTTACCATTTTAAAATTATCATGGGTGAAATAGAAATGCCCGCCGGAGAAGTTTATTCTCCTGTAGAGGGCGCTAATGGAGAGTTGGGTTTTTATCTTATAAGTGATGGCGGAAGAACGCCGTACCGATTGCATTTCAGAAGGCCATGTTTCATTTATTACCAGGCATATTCCGAGCTAACAAAAGGCGGAATGCTGAGTGATGCGATAATAACCATGAGCAGTTTGAATTTGATAGCTGGAGAATTGGATGCTTAAGGGAATCTAAAAATCAGGATTTAAGGTTTATTGATTTGCGATTATGAGTAAAAAAAGAAAGATAGCATTGGTTGTAAATAAATATAGCTTTAAAGAGGCGGAGGATGCCGATGATAGATATTGGTCAGAAACATCGGCAGAATATCGTTTGAAAACTTTAATGGAATTACGAGAAATGGTCTTTGGAAATCTTGAGGAATGTTCAATAGAGAAAGTTGTTTATAAAAGAAACATTCATCAAGAAGTTCAAGCTTGAAACAGATTTTATTGATTGTAAAATTATCTATCAAACTTGAAGTTGAATATTTAGTAAATTAAAATCAAGAAAAGAAAAATAAATGACCACCGAATTTTCAAAAGAAAAGTTGGACAAAGTAAATGAGTTAATTTCCCATTATCCTGAGGGAAAACAAAAGAGCGCCATATTGCCAATACTTCATTTAGCGCAACGTGAGTTTGGCGGATGGCTTGACGTAAGCACTATGGATTATGTCGCTTCCTTGTTAAATATTAAGCCAATTGAAGTATATGAAGTAGCTACATTTTATTCCATGTACAACATGAAGCCGGTTGGTAAATATGTTTTTGAAGTTTGCCAAACGGGACCATGCATGTTGAACGGGAGTGATAATATTATTCAATACATAAAGGACAAATTAAACATAGGAATTGGAGAAACTACCCCGGATGGTTTATTTACTTTAAAAGTAGTTGAATGCCTTGGTGCATGTGGCTATGCGCCAATGATGCAGTTAGG
>JALYYM010000517.1 GCA_030946565.1 Bacteroidota bacterium
AGCCGCAGGTTAATTTCTCCATGTTTTCTTTCCAGCAACTGTTCACTTAGTAATGCACTTAAGCGTTGCCTTTCGGTGATATCATCAAGCGCCAGCAGTATCAGCTTTTCCCCATTCTCCCTTTGTATTGGCTGAATATTAAAATGTATAATGCGCTCGCCAATCACGGGGAAGGTATAGTTTATTTCTGTTTCAATTTTCTTCTCTTTTCCTTTTTGGATTTTTATAAGTTCCTTCCGCAGGCCTGGTATGTCCCACCCGTTATCATGCAATTCAAACAGATTTTTGTGCAGCGTTTCTTCTTCAGTTATTTTAAAAGATATATAAAAGGATTTGTTAGCGCTTATGATTCTATAATTTTTGTCGAGTACCAGCAAAGGCTCATGCAATATAGAAATGGTCGCTTCGGAAAAATTGCGGACCTGATTCAGTTGCTCGTTCCGGTCAATAAGTTCCTGGTTTACGGTTATCAGTTCCTCGTTTGTGCTTTGTAATTCTTCTTTGCCGGTTTCAAGTTCTTCATTCAGGGTTTGCAACTCCTCGCTGCCACTTAGCAATTCTTCGTTGGAGCTTTGCAGTTCTTCATTGGTTGCTTCCTGGTCTTCCGTTATGTTGCGCATGTCTTCGCGTGCAAGCGCAATCTCCTGCTCCAGTTGCTTTATGCGCTTATCTTTCGCGTCTTTATTATCAGCATTTACCTGCTGAGTACTCCTTGACGCTTCCGTATCAACTGGCAAGCCTTGCCCGTTGCCGCTGGCAGGTTCTTCTTTTCTGAAAAGAATTAAGTAATGCAGATCAACAGTATTTAATATGGGAATTACTTCTATTGCTGCCTGTGTTTTTCCGTCGTCTATTAATATATGTGCTTTCAGCACAGGTTTTTTACTTGTCTTTACTTTATGCAAGGCATTCCTTATTTCAAACCCCAAACCTTCTTTTGCCATTTTAAGCACATTAAGGCTGGGCTTGCCTGGCAGCGGCTCAAGGAAGGCGCCGGTTAACCCGCGAAATTGCACAATGTCAAACTGGTCATTCACCACTACGCCGGGCGGAGATTTTGACAATAAAATATCGTCAGCGCCTTTTTGAAAATCAACAGCTTTGCCTTCCGTATTCGCCAGGCGAAAATTTCTATCTGAATAAGCCACTTCGCTACGCTCCGTAGCAACGGACATAAACTTACCGGCACCCTGTTTTCTTATATAAAATTTATCTTTCCCCAAGGTCATAAATAAATCAGAAGATTGCCCGGCCGTCTCTGATTTGCCCAGCCACAAAATTCCCTTATTGTTAAGTGCATAGTGAAATATGCTGAAGGCTTTCTTTTGCAGGAAGGGCTCAAAATATATAAGCACATTGCGGCAGGTTATTAAATCAAGCTTTGCAAAAGGCGGGTCTTTTAAAAAATTTTGCACCGCGAATATACACATGTCCCTGATCTTTCTCTTTACCTGGTAGGTGCCGTCAATCCGGTTAAAAAATTCTTTTACCTGGCCTTCTGATACACCATCCATCTCTTTTTTTGTATAAATCCCGGTCCTTGCTTTGTTGATGGATTTTTCAGAAAGATCGGTTGCGAAGATCTGTACTTTCACGGGATGCATGTCTCCTATGTATTGATCAAGACACATGGCAATGGAATATGCTTCCTGCCCGGTGGAGCAACCTGCTATCCAGATACGCAGGGGGTTTGTTGCCGATTTGTCTTTTAAAAGGCCGGGAATCACCTCCGAGCACAACACTTCATAAGTTACAGAGTCACGAAAAAAAGAAGTAACCGGTATCAACAGGTCCTGGAACAAAAGATCAAGCTCGGTTTTATCATTTTCCAGGTACTTGAGGTAGGCATTGAGTGTATCAAGACGCAGGATCAACATACGCCGCACAATACGCCGGCGGAGCGTAGTTTGTTTATAAAAAGTAAAATCAACGTTTACGCGGATCTTTAAAAAACCAAGTATCTGCTGGAACACTTCTTCATCGCTCTTCTCCTTTAACATACCTCCGCCGGACGGCGAAGTAATAAGAGATTGCTGGAGCTCCAGCAGTTTTCCGGGAATATTTTCCGGCGGCAGAATAAAGTCAATGATATCCGCATCAATGGCATGCTGCGGCATG
>JALYYM010000534.1 GCA_030946565.1 Bacteroidota bacterium
CCTCTGAACGAAGAAATATTTATAGGTTTTCCGGTTGTATCATTTTGAGAAAAGTCTTTGATTGTAGAACCGATAGGATTTATTTTCGATTCCTGTATTTGTTGATTAGCAAATTGGCCCAAACCACTCATCTGCACATCGGCAGGCATTAAGTTATATAATGTCTCAGCCTTTTTTCCATTTAATGTCAATTGATACATCCGTATTACCGCTAAGGGCGCAACATAAGATTTGGAATGTTTCTGTACAAATTCTTCACTTATCTTTTCTATTTCCTTCTTTGCATTTTCATCAGGATCTACACCTGAAGCGATTATTTTATCGTACGGTTTAAGAGCATTAGAATATTCAACGTATAATGCATGTGTAGGAGATCCCTTTACTACAAGCTGATCAAGTGCATTTTTGTTGCCCGTAATGGTGATATCGCTATTTTCTATAAACAGGGGAACAATCGGGGCTTGATCTCCAAAAATCAATCCCTTAAAGCCGGGTTCATCCATGTGGCCTTTAATCACAAACTTTCCTTTTTCAATTGTCGTTTGTTTCTCCGGCTGATTGGTTTGCTCATTCAAAAATGAAACAGAAGTTCCATCAGCAAATCCCGTAACATCACCGGTAATAATAAATTCATTACCCGTATGTTTTGAAGACTTTGCCTTTGATTGGGAAAATGCTAAAAATGGTATTACTAAAAGAAAAATAAAAGTAGCTTTCATCATTACATAAAAATTGTCTGCAAACTTAAATTTTTTTTTGTGGATGCAAAGTTACGACGATGTTGCAGACTGTAAAATTGAGTTAAGAAACTGCTGAGTATCTCCATCAATATCATTGGAATTTTCGATGGCCTTAATGTATGCTGTTCCGATTATTGCGCCAGCGGCATATTTACAGGCAGTCGTAAAAGTATCATTATCCTTTATGCCGAAGCCAATAAGGATTTCATTTTTAAGGCCCATCTCTGATATGCGCTGAAAGTAGCTTTGCTGGGCATTCATATTTTTATCGGAGCCGGTTATGGAAGACGAAGAAACAGCATATATAAAACCGGTGCTTAATGCATCAATCTTTCGGACGCGATCAACACCGGTTTCAGGAGTTATTAAAAAAATGAAATCAAGATCATATTTTTCAAAAATATTTCTATACTCATTTTCATATTCATATATAGGCAGGTCTGGCAATATTATGCCGGCAATGCCGCATGCTTTTGCATTTTCGCAAAATTTTTCAATACCAAATTGCAACACAGGATTTAGATAACCCATTAATATTAATGGAATATCTCCGGCAGCATCAGCAACCTCTAAAGTTGAATTCCTAAATTTATTTAATTGTTCGAATAATATTTTAATTGACATGCCATTTTGCAAGGCTTTCATGCTGCTTTGTTGTATGACCGGCCCATCGGCTAACGGGTCGCTATAAGGAATTCCAATTTCAATTAAATCGGCGCCATGCTTCTGTAAAGCATTGAGTATTTCGCCGGTGTCATTTAGATGGGGATAGCCTGCGGTAAAATAAATACTTAGAATATTTTTTTTCTTTTGGTCAAATAACTTGTTGATCCTGTTCATGAAATTCACATCTTAAATTGACAATTATTTTTTCAAAATTTTCATATACGTATCCATGTCCTTATCTCCTCTCCCACTCAGGTTAACTACTACTGCATCATTTTCTTTAAAATCTATTTTATTCAAAGCATAAAGCGCATGTGCAGATTCCAGTGCCGGAATAATACCTTCTAATTTTGACAGTTCGAAAGCCGCTTCAAGTGATTCATCATCCGTCGCGCTCATAAATTCGACCCGTTTGCCGATGAATAAATTCGCATGCATTGGTCCTATTCCCGGGTAATCGAGTCCTGCTGAAATGCTGTGTGGCTCAATAACCTGGCCGTCCTCTGTCTGCATCACAAGGCTTTTGCTGCCGTGCAAAATTCCTTGTGTCCCCAGTTGGGTTGTTGCTGCACTCATACCGCTGTTCACTCCCTTTCCCGCAGCTTCCACTGCAATTAATTTCACAGAATCTTCCTCTAAAAAATGAAAGAATGCACCGGCTGCATTACTTCCACCTCCAACACACGCAAGCACATACGCCGGCAATTCGTTCCCTGTTTGCTCTTTTAATTGTTTGCGGATCTCATCACTTATCACACTTTGAAAACGGGCAACCATATCAGGATATGGATGCGGGCCAACAACACTTCCAATCAAATAATATGTATCAACCGGATTATTTATCCAGTCGCGGATCGCTTCATTGGTCGCATCTTTCAGGGTTTTGCTTCCGCTTATTGCGGGTATAACAGTTGCTCCCAACATTTTCATCCTGGCGACATTCGGTGCCTGGCGCTCAATATCTTTTTCGCCCATATAAACTATGCATTCAAGCCCTTTCAAAGCACACACTGTTGCCGTTGCTACTCCATGCTGTCCTGCTCCTGTTTCTGCAATTATCCTTTTCTTCCCAAGCTTTTCTGCCAACAATATCTGCCCTATAGTATTGTTGATTTTATGTGCGCCGGTATGACAAAGATCCTCGCGTTTCAAAAATATCTTCGCATGATGTTTTTTACTTAATCTTTCTGCAAAGTATAATGGAGTAGGTCTGCCAACATAATCTT
>JALYYM010000530.1 GCA_030946565.1 Bacteroidota bacterium
TCTAACTCCACCACTTCTTTCGGCACATTAATATTCTTAAGATGTACCCTTGCTCCTACTTCATCTAATACATCAATTGCTTTATCCGGCAGCAACCTGTCCGTCATATAACGATCGCTTAATTTTACGCATGCATCAATTGCCTCATCATTGTATGTAACGTTGTGAAAATCTTCATACTTACTTTTAATGTTGGTAAGAATTTCGATAGTCTCTTCCACACTTGGTTGCTCTACCATCACTTTTTGAAAACGACGATCAAGAGCGCCATCTTTTTCAATATACATTCTATATTCATCAAGCGTGCTGGCACCGATACATTGCAGCTCGCCACGTGCTAACGCAGGTTTAAAAATATTAGATGCATCAAGAGAACCACTTGCACCACCTGCGCCGACAATGGTATGAATTTCATCTATAAATAAAATAACATCCCTGTTTTTTTCAAGCTCATTCATAATGGCTTTCATTCTCTCTTCGAATTGGCCACGGTACTTTGTACCCGCTACTAAAGCAGCAAGATCAAGAGATACAACTCTTTTATCAAACAACACCCTGCTTACTTTTCTCTGGATGATGCGTAAAGCAAGACCTTCTACAATTGCGGTTTTACCAACGCCCGGCTCACCAATTAATATGGGATTATTCTTTTTACGACGGCTTAATATTTGTGAAACTCTTTCTATTTCTACTTCACGGCCTACGATGGGATCAAGCGTTCCGAGTTCGGCAAGCCTGGTGATATCTCTTCCGAAATTATCGAGAACAGGCGTTTTAGATTTTGCCTGTGCGGGAGATCCTTTTGCAGAACGTTGTTGTGAATAAGATTTTCTTTCTTCATCAAACTCATCGCCTTCATCATCCTGAAACTCCGCTTTTGGATCTGTCTTTACATACCCAAGTTCATTCTTAAACATGTCATAATCCACATCAAACTGGTTAAGAATTTGCGTAGCAATGTTCTCTTTATTTTTTAAAATCGAAAGCATCAGGTGTTCGCTTTCAACTAAAGGGCTTTTGTTAGCCTTTGCTTCTAAAACAGTAATCCTAATAACTTTTTCAGCTTGCTTTGTAAGAGGGAGCGAATTGATATTAGCAATATTCTTCCCGGTTTTATCCTTCACTGCTAATTCTATCTCTTTCCTTAACTCATATAAGTCTACATTAAAAGCCTTTAATATTTTTATAGCAGTATTTTCCCCATCTCTTATAAGGCCGAGAACAAGGTGTTCAGTACCTATAAAATCATTGCCCAAACGTAAAGCTTCCTCCCTGCTATAGGAGATAATCTCTTTAACCTGCGCTGAAAAATTGTTGTCCATATAATTCAATTTAATACTATACAATAATAACGAATAAAATCTACTATTAGTTGCTAAAACAAATGCACATCCTGTTGAAAACCACGAAAAAAAGGTTAAATTAATGGGTTAAAATTCCTTTGATAATTTCTAATTTAAATCTCTTTAACGTCAGGATTATTTCAATTTAAAATTAACCCCTCTCTTTTTTTATAACTTTGGAGAAACTTATTTGCTAAACTAATTCTGCTATGAAAGTCAAAATTGATACCAAAGAGAAATTCCATGTCATTACAATTGAAGAAGAGCTTTTGTCTGCTAATATGACAGAAGACTTACAAAAATTATTTCTTTCCTTTCTTAATAAAACCCCTATGAATGTGATTGTAAACTTTGAAATGGTGCAACATATTGATGCATCCATTGCCGATGCACTCGCCACAATACAACAAACATTTTATGATTCAAATTGTTCTATGGTCTTTTGTAATCTGGGTTCTGAAATTGAAACGTTTTTAGATGACAAAGAATTGTTGGAGGTAATGAATATTACGCCAACCGAAAATGAGGCGTGGGATATTGTGCAAATGGAAGAGATAGAGCGGGAGCTCTTTTAAAGTGATATTTGAGTTAGTTTTTAGTTTGTAGTTCTTACTTTCAGTTTCAGTTGTAAGTTCATGATTTCAAGTCTTATTCTTAATTTTTAATTTTTAATTTTTACCCCCGTGCTTGCTGTAACCATATTAGGAAATAATTCTGCAGTGCCCGCTCACGACCGGCATCCAACGTCACAAATTGTGCAAACACGAGATCATAAATTTTTAGTTGATTGTGGTGAAGGAACACAAATGCAGATGTCCAAATACAAAATTAAACATGCGAAAATTAACCACGTTTTCATTTCGCATTTGCATGGCGACCACTACTTTGGCCTGATTGGCTTGTTGACTACTATGGGGCTGAACAACAGGAAGAATGAGCTTACAATTCATTCACCAAGGAACCTGCAAGAAATTGTTGAATTGCAGTTTAGTGTTGCAAATGCCCATCTGCCATATAATATACATTTTCATATATTGGAAAATGAAGGTGTCATTTTTGAAGATAAACAAATTGCAGTGCAGTGCTTTAAAGTAAATCACCGGATTGAAACATGGGGATTTTTATTCTCAGAAAAAAAGAATGCAAGAAGAATTGATCCAAAGAAAGTGGCACAGTATAATATCCCTTCTTCATTTTACGAGAATTTACAAGAAGGCCATGATTACATTTTAGCATCAAATGAAATAATAAAAAACGAACTGCTCACTTCAGCAGGAGCGCAAAGTAAATCTTATGCCTATTGCGCAGACACTGGTTATTTTGAGCCGATAGCAGAAAAGATAAAGGACGTGGATTTATTATACCACGAATCTACTTACCTGCATGAGTTAGAGGAAAAAGCTTTGGACAGATTTCATTCCACTACAAAGCAAGCTGCTATGATAGCAAAAAAGGCTCAGGCAAAAAAATTACTGCTCGGCCATTTTTCTTCTAAATATGATGACCTAAGCTTGTTTGAATTTGAGGCATGTGAAGTTTTTCAAAACACCGAATGTGCGCTTGAAGGCACTTGCTACTTAGCATAAAGAAGTTTTCATATAGAAGAAACATCCGGGGATACGGCTTAATCATTTTCCAATAATACCCACTCGTAAAATTGCGGAAAATATTTTCTCCAGGCAGCTTCATTATGCATCGCCTGCGGGTCAACAACTTCTTTTAA
>JALYYM010000589.1 GCA_030946565.1 Bacteroidota bacterium
AAACCCAGGATGTAAGCGGCTGGAGCGGTAAAGGGCTTCATACTACAACCTTTGCAGAAATGTATGATTTGCCCTTTGGAGGAAAAATAATTGATACACCGGGCCTTCGTGAATTTGCATTAATGGACATTGAAAAAGAAGAGCTGTCGCACTATTTTCCCGAGATGAAAGAATTGATAAGTGGGTGTCGGTTTAATAATTGCATGCACATAGAAGAACCAGGTTGCGCAGTGAAACAGGCAGTGGAAGAGGGAAGAATTTCTTCTGAGCGCTACATTAGTTATTTAACGATACTTGAATCGATAGATAATAAGAAGTGGTGACTGTCCATTGCAATGATAAAAAAGGCATCTTTATCCCAAGCTATCCTTAAGTTACAAACTCAGGACAGCGCAACTTTTCGGTTTTGAAGCCTAAGGATAGCGGGGTTTTACAGCTTCTGTTTTAAATACAATAAACAATGGAGTAATACCTTCTACTTTTTTCAGGGGAAACAATTCAGAACCCACTACACAAATCCCTAAAGCATATATCAATTATATTTTCCTGGATGAACAATTTAAGTATGCAGGTGGAAACGCCAGCAGGGTAGGTACAAGCGGCTTAGTAAAAGATCATTGGTATGTGGATGCCACAGCTTTACAAAACATTACAGTACCTAAAAATGGTTATATATTTGTGTATGTAAGTAACGAAAGTAACTTCGATGTGTTCTTTGATAATTTGCAAGTGATTCATAAACCCGGGCCAATTTTGGAGGAGACGCATTATTATCCATTCGGCTTGACGATGGCAGGTATATCTTCTAAGAGTGCTGGCGGCTTACAGAATAAATACAAATACAACGGCAAAGAATTACAATCAAAAGAATTTAGTGATGGCTCTGGTATAGAACTCTACGACTATGGAGCAAGATTTTATGATGCACAGATAGGAAGATGGCATAAAACCGATGGCAAAGCAGAATTATATTTTGCAACCTCTCCTTATGTCCATGCTTTAAATCAACCAACCAATGCAATAGACCCCGATGGTAATCTTGTTATTTTCATACAAGGAAATCATTTTGGTGAAACAGGACATGAATACTGGACAGCGAAAAATTATTATACTACGACAGGACCATCTGGTCAAACTCCGCCAGGCTACCACTCTATAAACGGTAGAGGTACAACAACGGTTTATGGAAAGGACAGGTATTTTGATAATGAAGTGATGAACCAGTTAAACGATAATCATACGCCAAGATATTATGATGGTTCGGGATGGGGATATCATGGAACAGGTCTTGGCAATCCACTGTATACAACAGCACACGGTCGTTTTGATGAAGGAAAAGAGCAAGGAGCAAAGGATGCCGAAATAATAATTAAAAATCTGGAAAGAGACCCCAATAATAATATCATCGAGACAATAAAAATTGTTACTCACAGTATGGGTGGTTCATATGGCAAAAGCTTTGTAGCAGCATTAAAAGAATATATAAAAACTTTACCTGCTGAACAACAGCAGCAAATTAAGATAGAACAAGTAACCGATTTTGACCCATATCAGGGAAAAGATAATACTGCGGATGGTGAAACACCTACCTTCCAATTTATCCATTATGGGTTACTTGCGAATCAAAAGGAGAAAGGAAAAGTAGAACAAGTGCCTAGTAAAAGCAGTAGTAATGCCCATGCAATTTCTTCATTCTTTTCGGATATAAGCCAATTACAAGCGGGCACATACAAATGGAATGAACAAACTCGAACATGGGATTTACAATAAAATAAATAAACTTTTAAAGAAACGAAACTATGTTCAGGATGATTGTTTTTTTTCTTCTTGCTTTTATTTCTTGCAATGGCAGCAGCCAACAGAAGAAAACTCCAAAGGAATTTATTAACGAAGTAAATGTAGGTAAGGCAATTTATTCAAGAGATAGTACAACTATAGTTGCCAACTTGTATCAAAAGATGAAAAATCATGAAGCATCTTTTACAAACCCTGAATATTACGATTCAACAGTATTGATAATTGATACTATTATTTATGACCCTTCTTTAAACAAAATAGCGGTCTTTGTTATTGCTAAAAATCCTACTTACAGAAACCCTCATTCAGATTCAAAATTACCTTTTTACTATAATGCGAATTGCTATTTGGGGAAGAGAATGCAGGTTGATTCCACTGTATTTGAACTAAAACAATTAGGTCCTTTTTCTTTGGTAAATTTTGATGATACACAAGAAATCAGGCAGGCAATCAGGGATTATTATTTTTTAGAATTAGCAACAGTATTAGATGAAAAGAGCCAACCGGTTTTCAATTATAATATAGATGATAAGCGATTTTGGGACAGCCCTACAGGCTGGAAACGAATGTTTGAATAAATGATGAAAAAACCGAAACCTCCGCTACCCTGAGAATGTATAAATAAAAAAGTACTGCTGTTCTGATGTTTCCAACTCAGGACATTTTTTTTACTGCATAGTAGCGACAAAATCTTTAAACTTTTTTTTGGTAACGATGGTATCAATAAGGCGAAATACCATTGCTTTATCATCCGGCTCCAGTTCATTAATAAGTCTTAATTGTTCAAGGCTTGCTTTATCTTCTATCTTTTCTTCGGTGGGCACTTTGCCTTTAAAGTTTACCAGCTCATCGAGCGTCATACCAAAATGCTTTGCCACTTTATTGAGAGCAGTAACAGAGAGCTCCCCGCTGTTGGCGCAAGCATCCGCTCAATGTCATTTAGTTAAGGATTAAACAAATAAAAACCATTGAGTTAGGAACTAAAAAAGATCAGTTCTTTGTGTTCTACTAAAAACAAACTCATGGTTGACGCAAATGTAAAAATTATAGAAG